>NZ_CP089848.1:4200000-4450628 GCF_021266465.1 Paralcaligenes sp. KSB-10
GGCGCGCCTTTCTATCGCAAGCTGGGCCTCGACGAAGTCAGCATACAGTCGGGCGAGCTGGCCAGCACGGGCAGCCTGTTGCCGGTCCAGACGGTGGTCAATGACATCAGCAACAGCAGCAACAACAGCACGCTCGAGCAGCAATTCGTGCGCGCCAGCAAGATTCTTTCCAAGGGCATTACCGTGAGCGTCGAGCAGGCCCTGTCCAAGACGGGTACGGTGGGGCGGCTCAGCTACTTGCTGGCCAAGGGCTTGACCGCCGAACTGAGCGTCGGTACGGTAAGCGGAATAGCCTTGGTTTACCGTACTTTCTTCAAAGATTAGCGGTTTCTTGCCGCCGCCGTACATCTTCCCTGGCTAAGGGATAAAATAGGCGCCCACGCAACTAGGTGATGGATATGAGCATTAAAAGTGATCGCTGGATCAAGCGCGTTGCCGGGGGCGGCATGATAGAGCCGTTCGAGCCGGGCCAGGTGCGCACGGCCAATGGCGGCAAGATAGTCAGCTACGGGACCAGCAGCTATGGCTACGACGTGCGCTGCGCCCGTGAGTTCAAGATTTTCACGAACATCAATTCGACTATCGTCGACCCCAAGGCCTTCGATGAAAAGTCGTTCGTCGATTTCGAAGGCGATGTCTGCATCATTCCTCCGAACTCGTTCGCCCTGGCGCGCACGGTCGAATACTTCCGCATTCCGCGCAGCATCCTGACCATCTGCCTGGGCAAGAGCACCTATGCGCGCTGCGGCATCATCGTCAACGTCACCCCGCTCGAACCCGAGTGGGAGGGCCATGTCACGCTCGAGTTCTCCAACACTACGCCGCTGCCCGCCAAGATCTATGCCGGCGAAGGCTGCGCGCAAATGCTGTTTTTCGAAAGCGACGAAGTCTGCGAAACCTCGTATCGCGATCGCGGTGGCAAATATCAGGGGCAGCAAGGCGTCACCTTGCCTCGCACCTAGGAGTTCCCCATGAAATTTCGTTTTCCCATCGTCATCATCGATGAAGACTATCGCTCCGAGAATGCCTCGGGTTTCGGCATCCGCGCCTTGGCCTCCGCCATCGAAGCCGAGGGCGTGGAAGTGCTGGGGGTCACGAGCTACGGCGACCTGAGCTCGTTCGCCCAGCAGCAAAGCCGCGCCAGCGCCTTTATCTTGTCGATAGACGATGAGGAGTTCGACGTCGATTCGCCCGAAGACGTGGCCAACGCGATCAAGAATCTGCGCCTATTCATAGGCGAGCTGCGATTCCGCAACGAAGATATCCCCATTTACCTGTATGGCGAGACGCGCACCTCGCAGCATATCCCGAACGATATCCTGCGCGAGCTGCATGGTTTCATTCATATGTTCGAGGATACGCCCGAGTTCGTGGCGCGGCACATTATTCGCGAGGCGCGTTCCTACCTCGATGGCCTGGCCCCGCCGTTTTTCCGCGAGCTGGTCAAGTATGCGTCCGACGGCTCCTATTCCTGGCATTGTCCAGGGCATTCGGGCGGCGTTGCCTTCCTGAAAAGCCCGGTGGGGCAGATGTTCCACCAATTCTTCGGCGAGAACATGTTGCGGGCCGACGTCTGCAATGCCGTCGATGAATTGGGGCAGCTGCTGGACCACACCGGCCCGATTGCCGAGTCCGAGCTCAACGCGGCACGCATATTCCATGCCGACCATTGTTTTTTCGTGACCAATGGCACGTCGACCTCGAACAAGGTGGTGTGGCACGCCAATGTGGCCTCGGGCGACGTGGTGGTGGTCGATCGCAATTGCCACAAGTCCATCCTGCACGCCATTACCATGACGGGGGCCATTCCGGTATTTCTGCGCCCCACCCGCAATCACCTGGGAATTATCGGGCCCATACCGCTCGATGAGTTCGAGCCCGAAAACATCCGCAAGAAAATCGAGGCCAACCCGTTTGCCCGCGAAGCCAAGGACAAGCGGCCGCGCATCCTGACACTGACTCAAAGTACCTACGACGGGGTAATCTACAACGTCGAAATGATCAAGGAAAAGCTCGGCTCCGAAATCGATACGCTGCACTTCGACGAAGCATGGCTGCCGCATGCGGCATTCCACGAGTTTTACCAGGACATGCACGCCATCGGCTTGAATCGCCCGCGCAGCAAAGATGCCATGGTGTATGCCACGCATTCCACGCACAAGCTGCTGGCGGGTATTTCCCAGGCCTCGCAAATCATTGTGCAGGAATCCGAAACGCGCAAGCTCGACCGCAACATTTTCAATGAAGCGTACCTGATGCATACCTCCACCTCGCCGCAGTACGCGATCATTGCCTCGTGCGATGTGGCCGCGGCCATGATGGAGCCGCCCGGGGGCACGGCGCTGGTCGAGGAAAGCATACGCGAAGCCCTGGACTTTCGCCGCGCCATGCGCAAGGTCGAATCGGAGTTCGGCAAGAACGACTGGTGGTTCAAGGTGTGGGGCCCCAACCGGCTCGTGGGCGACGGTATCGGCAATCGCGACGAGTGGATGCTCGAGTCGGGCGAAGAATGGCATGGCTTCGGCGATCTGGCCGAAGGCTTCAATATGCTCGATCCCATCAAGGCCACGATCGTCAATCCGGGGCTGGACATGTCGGGTACGTTTGCCGAAACCGGCATCCCTGCCGCCCTGGTGTCCAAATACCTGACCGAACACGGCGTGGTGGTGGAAAAAACCGGCCTGTATTCGTTCTTTATTCTTTTCACCATAGGCATCACCAAGGGCCGCTGGAATACGCTGTTGACCGCCTTGCAGCAATTCAAGGACGATTACGACCGCAACCAGCCGCTCTGGCGCATTCTGCCGGATTTCTGTCGCGGCCATCGGCATTACGAAAAAATGGGCTTGCGCGATTTATGCCAGATGATCCATATCGCTTATCGCGAGCACGATGTGGCGCGCCTGACGACCGAGATGTACCTGAGCGATATGGTGCCCGCCATGAAGCCTTCCGACGCCTATGCCAAGATGGCGCACCGCGAGGTCGAGCGGGTATCCATCGACGATCTGGAAGGGCGGGTAACCGGCGTGCTGCTGACTCCCTACCCGCCCGGCATTCCCCTGCTGATTCCCGGCGAACGATTCAATCGTCGCATTGTTCAGTACTTGCAGTTTGCGCGCGAATTCAATGCCAGGTTTCCGAGCTTTGAAACCGATATACACGGCCTGGCTGAAGAAAAAATGCCCGATGGCGAATCGCGTTTCTACGTCGACTGTCTCAGAGAAGACTAAGGCGTGTCGGCGGGGCGCTTTGATGTAGCGGTTATCGGGGCCGGGGCCGCCGGCATGATGGCGGCGGCCGTGGCCGGCCAGCGCGGCTTGCGGGTGGTGCTGGTCGAGCACGCCGCCAAGCTGGCCGAGAAAATCCGCATTTCAGGCGGCGGCCGCTGCAATTTCACGAATATCGGCACGACGCCCGCCAATTTTCTGTCGCAAAATCCCAATTTTTGCCGGTCGGCGCTGGCGGCCTACACGCCGCGCGATTTCATCGATCTGGTCGAGAAGCACGGCATACGCTGGCACGAAAAACATCGCGGCCAGCTTTTTTGCGACGATTCCAGCGAGTCGATCATCGAGCTGCTCAAACGCGAATGCGATATGGGCCGCGTGGCCTGGCGCATGCCGTGTTCCGTGGCGGAGCTTGAGCACGACAAGACCGATTTTGTCTTGCGGACTTCGTTGGGTGAAATACGGGCGGCCCAACTGGTGCTGGCCTGCGGCGGCATGGCGATCCCTCAATTGGGGGCCACCGATTTCGCCTTGAAGGTAGCGCGCCAGTTCGGCCTGAAAGTGGTGGAACCCCGTCCTGCCCTCGTTCCGCTGACCTTCGATCCGGAACACTGGAAGGCGTTCGGGGCCCTTAGCGGCGTCGCGCTTGAAGTGGGCGTCACGGGCGGCCAGGGCAAGGGCCGTGCTGAATTTCTGGAAGACCTGCTGTTTACGCACCGAGGTTTGTCGGGGCCCGCCATTTTGCAGATTTCGAGCTTCTGGAATCCGGGCGAGCCGATCACGCTGGACCTGGCTCCGGGGCGCGACCTGGAGCGGGAACTGCTGGTGGCCAAGCCGGGCAACCGGCAGCAGCTCAATTCGGTCCTGTCGGACCTGTGGCCCAGGCGCCTGGCCGAGCAATGGCTCTCCAACGTCGACGGGGTCGAACACGGAGTAACGAGCCTGCGCATGGCCGATGCGCCCGACCGGCTGCTGCGCCGGTTGGCCGGGCAGATTCATCGCTGGTCGCTGACGCCCACCGGAACCGCCGGCTATAAAAAGGCCGAGGTCATGCGTGGAGGCGTGGATACCCGGGGCCTCGATCAAAAAACCATGCAGGCCAAGGCTGTGCCTGGCCTGTATATTGTCGGCGAAGCGCTCGATGTCACGGGCTGGCTGGGTGGTTACAATTTTCAATGGGCCTGGGCTTCCGGCATGGCTTGCGGGCGCGCCCTGCAGGCGAAATAAACCCCTGTCAGGTCCGCCGAATTCGCTTGGTGTTCGATCCCCTTTCGAGTTATGCTTTGCGCTGCTGTCATTACATGTGGCGGGAGAGAGCCGATTTTTCGGCCGCCGAAGGCGCAATTCGCCCAGAATCGCTCAGGTACCCGGTACCGTCCATGTATTGTCTGTGTCGCTATCCGAGGCAGGCAGGGCAGCAATCTGGAGAGACTTGCGCGGCACTCGTGGGTGACGCGGCAGGCGCCGAAGGTGAACACTCGCTGCGTGCGGGTCAACTCTCAGGCAAAAGGACAGAAGGGCGGCACTCGCCAATCAGCTTGTTGGCATCCGTCGTTCCCTGTTTCTCGGAGTCTCCATGTCTTCTGCGCTCAAGCGTACCCCTTTATTCAGCGTTCACATCGAGTCGGGCGCCAAAATGGTCGATTTTGGCGGCTGGGAAATGCCGTTGGCCTACGGGTCGCAGCTCGAGGAGCACCACGCCGTGCGCCAGGACGCCGGCATGTTCGATGTGTCGCACATGCTCAATGTCGAGGTCAAGGGGCCCGATTCCAAAGCCTTTTTGCAGCGCCTGCTGGCCAACGATGTGGCCAAGCTGAGCGTGCCCGGCAAAGCCCTGTATTCGTGCATGCTGAATTTCGAGGGCGGCGTTATCGACGACCTGATTGTCTATTTTTTTGCCGCCGACAATTGGCGCATTGTGGTCAATGCCGCCACGGCCGACAAGGATGTTGCCTGGATGCAACGCGTTGCGCATGCCGGGCATTTCAATGTGGCGCTTAATCCGCGACGCGATCTTGCCATGATTGCGGTGCAAGGCCCGAATGCGCGCCAAAAGGTCTGGGCGGCACGGCCTGCCTGGCAGACTCCCACTGAAGCGCTGACCCCTTTCGTGGGCACTTTTATCGATGAACTTACCCTAGTGGCGCGCACCGGCTATACGGGCGAAGACGGCTTCGAAATTGTTTTGCCCGCAACCCAGGCCGAGGCCCTGTGGCGCGACCTTGCCCGGCAGGGCGTCAGGCCATGCGGGCTGGGCGCGCGGGACACCTTGCGTCTCGAGGCGGGCATGAACTTGTATGGCCAGGATATGGACGACTTTGTGCATCCCCAGGAAGCCGCGCTGTCCTGGACGGTGTCGCTCAAGGATCCGCAGCGCCAGTTCGTTGGCCGGGCCGCCATCGAAGCCGTGCCGGCCGCACGGTCTCTGGTCGGGCTCAAGCTGCTGGAACGCGGCGTGATGCGCGCTCACATGAAGGTTCGCACCGCGCAGGGCGAAGGCGAAATCACCAGCGGCACCATGTCGCCCACCATGGGCGTGTCGGTGGGCATGGCCCGTGTTCCAGCCGGTGCGCAAGCCGGCGATAAAGTCGAAATTGAAATACGTGGCAAATGGGTTCCGGCCCAGGTCACGCCCATGCCTTTTGTCCGCAACGGCAAAGTCCTTGCGGCCTGAACTGTTTTTTCGAAAACTTCATTACTTTTAACGAGGTCTATCATGAGTCTTCCTTCCGATCGCAAGTACACGTCGTCGCACGAATGGGTTAAAGCCGAGGGCGATGTGTTCCTTGTGGGCATTACCGATGCCGCCCAGGATCAACTCGGCGACCTGGTTTTCGTGGGCGATGTCAATCCCGGCGCAGTGCTGGCCGCCGGCGAAACCGCGGGTGTGGTGGAATCCGTCAAGGCGGCGTCCGATATCTATGCGCCGGTCGATGGCGAGATCGTGGCATTCAACGAGGCCCTCGATTCCGAACCCAATCTGATCAACGATGCGGCTTTCGATACCTGGATTTTCAAGATCAAGCCGAAAAATGCGTCCGACATCGACGGCCTGCTCGATGCGGCCGGTTATGAAGCCGTGGTCAACGCGGGTTGAGCTTTCATTTTTTTATTAGCCATTCGTTCTGTTTAGGTTGTGCATATGCTGCGTGAATTAGACCCCCATACCGATTTTGTGCCTCGCCATATCGGGCCCGCCCAAGCCGATCAGGCAAAAATGCTGTCGGCGATCGGGGTTGCAAGCCTGGAAAGCCTGATTCAGGAAGTCGTGCCCGCCAGTATCCTGAGGCGCGGGGCACTGGATTTGCCGGCGTCGCGCAGCGAGGCCGATGCCTTGGCCGAATTGAAAGCGATCGCCGGGCAAAACCAGGTGTTTCGCAACTACATCGGGCAGGGCTACTACGGCACGCAGGTGCCCAATGTCATCCTGCGCAATATTCTTGAAAATCCCGCCTGGTATACCGCCTACACGCCTTATCAGCCCGAGATTTCCCAGGGGCGCCTCGAAGCATTGCTGAATTACCAGACCATGGTGGCCGACCTCACCGGCCTGGGCATTGCCAATGCCTCCCTGCTCGACGAAGGCACGGCGGCAGCCGAGGCCATGACTCTGGCGCGCCGCGGTTCACGCGCCAAAAGCAATGTGTTCTTTGCCTCGCGGCATTGCCACCCGCAAACGCTGGAAATTCTGCGCACGCGGGCCAGCGGCCTGGGCATCGAAGTCGTCGTGGGCGACGAGTCGCAAGGCGTGCCCGAGTGCTTCGGTGTACTGCTGCAGTACCCGCACAGCCTGGGCGCAGTCGCAGACTACCGCGGCCTGACCGAAGCCGTGCATGCCAAGGGCGGCGTGGTTGCGGTCGCCACCGACTTGCTGGCGCTGGCCTTGCTTGCGCCGCCGGGTGAGTGGGGCGCCGATATTGCCATAGGCTCGGCCCAGAGGTTTGGCGTGCCATTGGGTTTTGGCGGCCCGCATGCGGGCTTCATGGCCTGCAAGGATGCGTTCAAGCGCAATATGCCCGGCCGCCTGGTCGGGGTTTCCAAAGATAGCCAGGGCGCAGCGGCTTTGCGCCTGGCGCTGCAAACGCGCGAACAGCATATACGCCGCGAAAAAGCCACTTCGAACATCTGCACGGCGCAGGTGCTGCTGGCCGTCATGGCCGGCATGTATGCCGTATGGCATGGCCCGCGCGGCATCAGGCGCATTGCCGAACGGGTGGCCTGCCTGACCGCCTATTTAAGGCAATCGCTGCAGGCGCTGGGGCTGGCCAGCCGCAACGACAGTTTCTTCGATACCTTGCTGCTCGACAGCGGCGAGCACACTCAGGCGATCGTGCGCGCCGCGGAAGCGGCCTCCATCAATTTGCGCCAGGTCGGCGCGGCTCAGTTGGCCGTGTCGCTGGACGAGACCGTGACCGTATCGGATATCGCCGATTTGCTGCGGGTGTTTGCGCAGGCCCTGGGCAAGACCTGGAACGAGCCCGACTGGGCCAGCCAGGCCCTGCCGGCCAGCCATGGCATTCCCGCCGCCTCGCAACGCTCTTCGGCGATCTTGTCTCACCCGGTATTCTCCAGAGTCCAGTCCGAGACCGATATGCTGCGCTACCTGCGCAGCCTGGCCGATAAAGACCTGGCCCTGGACCGGACCATGATTCCCCTGGGCTCGTGCACCATGAAGCTCAATGCCACGGCCGAGATGATTCCCGTCACCTGGCCCGAGTTCGGCGATATGCATCCCTATGCGCCGGTGGCGCAAACCAGGGGCTACCAGGAACTTATTCGTCGCCTGTCGGCGGCACTGTGCGAGATTACCGGCTACGACTCGGTCAGCCTGCAACCCAATTCGGGCGCGCAGGGCGAGTATGCCGGCTTGTTGGCCATACGCGCCTATCATCGGGCCAATGGGCACCATCAGCGCAATGTCTGCCTGATCCCGTCTTCGGCCCACGGCACCAATCCCGCATCTGCGCAATTGGCCGGCATGGAAGTGGTGGTCGTGGCGTCCGACGATCAGGGCAATGTCGATGTGGCCGATCTGCAAGCGAAGATTGCGCAGGTGGGCGATCGCCTGGCGGCACTCATGATTACCTACCCCTCCACGCACGGCGTGTTTGAAGTAGCGGTGACGCAGATTTGCGATCTGGTGCACGAGGCCGGCGGCCAGGTGTATCTTGACGGCGCCAATATGAACGCCATGGTGGGCCTGGCCCAACCCGGCAAATTCGGCTCGGATGTGTCGCACCTTAACCTGCACAAGACATTTTGCATTCCGCACGGCGGCGGCGGACCGGGCGTCGGGCCGGTGGCGGTGCGGGCCCATCTGGCGCCGTACTTGCCGGGTATCCTGAACGAGCAGGGAGAACTGTCGAAAGAGGCCGTGGTGGGGCCGGTTTCGGCGGCGCCTTATGGGTCGGCCAGCATCCTGCCCATTCCCTATCTGTACATAACCCTGATGGGGGCCGAGGGCCTGCTGCAGGCGACCGAAGTCGCCATACTCAATGCGAACTACATCGCCGAGCGCTTGCGTGGGTATTATCCGGTCTTGTATGCGGGGCATAATGGCCGCGTGGCGCACGAATGCATACTCGACATACGCCCCATCAAGGAAAGCAGCGGAATCTCGGCGGAAGACATTGCCAAGCGCTTGATCGATTATGGGTTCCATGCCCCGACCATGAGTTTCCCGGTGGCCGGAACGCTGATGGTCGAGCCGACCGAGTCTGAAGGCCTGGCCGAGCTGGATCGTTTTATCGATGCCATGATTGCCATCCGTGCCGAAATCGCACAGATTGAAAGCGGTGCGAAAGATGCCGAAGACAATGTCCTGAAAAATGCTCCGCATACGGCGCAGATGCTTCTGGTGACGGAGTGGCATCACGATTACACGCGCGAAGAGGCGTCGTATCCGGTACAGAGCTTGCGCGACAACAAGTACTGGCCGCCGGTGGCGCGCGTCGATAATGCCTATGGCGACCGCAATCTGGTTTGCGCCTGCCCGCCGCTCGAGGCTTATACCGACGCCGGAGAGAAATCCCTGGCCTGACGGTGCCCCAGGCGCTTGAAATCATTCGTGGCGCCTGGGGGCTCGATATAGTGGGCGCGGATCTCGTCGAGATCGCGCCCCCGTACGATCCCCATGGCACGACGGCGCTGCTGGGAGCCAACCTGGCTTATGAAATGTTGTGCGTACTGCCAGGAGTTCCGCGCCGAGCCTGACTGTAGGGGCACGCCTTGTGGGTGTCCCGCTACAGGTCTCAGTCGATGGTTTTGAGAACCGCCGCTATGGTTTCGAATAGCTGGGCGATCTGCGCCTCGTCGATGATGAGCGGCGGCGAGACAGCCAGGATGTCCCCGGTATACCGAACCATCAGGCCCTGGTCGAAACATTTCTTGAAGGCTTCGGCGGCGCGTGCTCCGGGCGCGCCGCTGCGCGATTCGAGTTCAATGCCGGCAACCAGGCCCAGGTTGCGCACATCGACCACGTGCCGCGCGTTTTCGAGGCCATGGGCCGCTTTTTCAAAAACGGGGGCCATGGTGTTGGCGCGTTGAAAGAGCTGGTCCCGTTCATAGATGCCCAGCGTGGCCAGTATGGCGGCTGTGGCCAGCGGGTGGCCTGAATAGGTGTATCCGTGGAAAAACTCAATGCCGTTGGCGGCGGCGCCCACAATGGTGTCGTGGACCTCGCGTTTGACGGCCACGGCGCCGGCCGGAACACTGGCGTTGCTAATCCCCTTGGCCAGGGTGATCAGGTCGGGCGTAACGCCGAAACGTTCGCTGGCAGTGGCCGCGCCCAGGCGGCCGAAGGCGCTGATGACTTCATCGAAAATCAGCAGGATGCCGTATTTTTCGGTAATGGCGCGCAGGCGTTCGAGGTAGCCTTTGGGTGGGATCAGCACGCCGGTGGATCCGGCCATGGGTTCGACGATGACAGCCGCTATCGTGGAAGCGTCATGCAAGGCAACCAGGCGTTCGAGGTCGTCGGCCAGATGCGCGCCCCATTCCGGTTGCCCGCGCGTGTTGGCGTTTTTGGACAGATCGTGGGTGTGCGGCAAGTGATCGACGCCAGGCAGCAGGGCGCCCGAAAATGCCTTGCGGTTGGGCGCGATGCCGCCCACTGAAATTCCCCCGAAACCTACGCCGTGGTAGCCGCGTTCGCGGCCTATCAGGCGCGTGCGCTGGCCTTCGCCGCGTGCGCGATGGTAGGCCAGGGCGATTTTCAGCGCCGTGTCGACGGACTCCGAACCCGAGTTCGTAAAGAAAATTCGATCAAGCCCGGCCGGCATGATCTTGGCAACAGCGGTGGCGGCCCGGAATGAATTGGGGTGCCCGATCTGGAAGCTTGGGGCGTAGTCGAGTTCCGCTGTTTGATGCGCGATGGCTTCGATGATCTCTTCGCGCCCATGTCCGGCATTGACGCACCAGAGCCCTGATGTGCCGTCCAGAATCTGGCGGCCGTCGGCCGAGGTGTAATACATGCCCTTGGCCTTGGCCAGCAGCAGCGGGTGCTCCTTGAATTGCCGGTTTGCCGTAAATGGCATCCAGAGGTGCGACATGTTTGGAACAGCGGTTTGGGTACTCATGATTATCCCCGAAGGCGAATTGGACAAGACTGCACAGATGCCTATTTTCGTCTGGCTCAAAGAGGATTGAAATATACAGATATTTAATAAATCAATAACTGTACTGGTAAAATAAAAAAAATTGTACTTTAATGAGTGGCCATGAACTTTTTCGAACCTGTGCGGGACCGCAGCCATGGACCGAGCCTGGTGGATCAGGTGGTGGCCGCCTTGCAAACGGCCATTCAGACGCAGCTATTGCGGCCGGGCATGGCCGTTCCCTCGGTGCGGCAGTTTGCGCACGATCATGGCCTGAGCACATTTACCGTGGCGGCCGCGTACAACCGCCTGGTGGCGCAGGGCTGGCTTGGCGCGCGCCCGGGCTCGGCGTATCGGGTAATGCCCGGCCGGCGCGTCGCGCGGATCGCATCGACCTCATCGGATTGGCACCCTCCCAAGATAGGCGCGTCGTGGCTGCTGGCCGATGTGTTCGCCGATCACTCGATTCCAATCAAATCGGGATGCGGATGGCTGCCGTCCGAATGGCTCAATGAGGCGGGCCTGCAACAGTCCTTGCGGCAACTGGCGCGGGTGCCCGCCGTGCAGATCGCCGGCTATGGGCATCCCTACGGTTACGCCCCTCTGCGCGAGCACATGGTCCATGTGCTGGGCGAGCGCGGCATCAATCTGGAGCTTGGCCAGGTCCTGCTTACGCAGGGCGCTTCGCAGGGCCTGGATATCGTGACCAGAACCTTGTTCCGCGCGGGCGATGCGGTCGCGGTCGAGGTTCCCTGCTATGCCAATCTTCTGCCCGCCTTGCGCCTGGCCGGGCTCAAGGTGCTGGGCGTGCCGCGAACGCAGGAAGGTATCTGCATTCAATCCCTTGAGGAATTGGCGCGCAACCATGATTTGAAAGGAATTTTCATCAACACCGTGCTGCACAACCCGACCGGCGCGAGCCTCACCATGGCCAATGCATTCCGGGTGCTGCAGGTCGCCGAACAGCACGATTTCTGGGTGATCGAAGACGATGTGTCGCGCGATCTCCTGCCCGGCGTGGGGCCGATGCTGCTGGCCTTGGCGGGAACGCAGCGAGTGGTGCATGTTTCAGGTTTTTCCAAGAGCATTACGCCCTCGGTGCGCGTGGGCTATATCGTATCCAGCATCGAGCTGTTGGGCGAGTTTGCCAAAACCAAGATGGCGATTGGCCTGACCTCCACCGAAATGATGGAGCGCACTGTGTACCAGGTGCTGCGCCTGGGGCGGCATCAAGCTCATTTGAGCAAGGTGCAGGATCGCTTGCGGCAGGCGCACGATGAGCTGTGCGGCCTGATGGAACGGCATGGCTTTGAAGTCTTCACCCAGCCTCGGGCGGGCTTGTTTTTATGGGCGCGGCCGGCAGCGGGCAAGTGGCGCGAACAGGGCGCCGCAAAATTGGCCGAACTGGCCCTGAAAGATGGAATCTGGCTGGCTCCGGGGTCTTATTTCGACCCGGACCAGATCGACTCGGGATGGATACGCTTCAATGTGGCGTATTCCCTGAGCCCCCTGCTGTGGCAGTTCATGCGGCGCGTCGGGGCGGCAAGCTGAAGCGCACCCAACCAAGGGGCCTGGCGTATCAGGCGGGTTTGCGCCGGTACGTGACGAAGTCGTAGCGGTAGCCGTTTTCTTCGGCCTGCGGCAGACGTTCCGTTTCCTGCCATTCGGCCTTGTTCAAAGACGGAAAGAATGCATCGCCATCGACCTGTGCATGAACCTCGGTGGCAATGATTTCGTGGGCATATTCCAGGGCCTGGGCGTAGATCTGGGCGCCGCCGATAATGCAGACGCCGGGTTCGGCGCGGCAGGCGGCCAGCGCTTCGGTGAGAGAACCATGGACAGAGGCTCCGCTGGCCGTGAATCCGGGGTTGCGGCTGACGACCACATTCAGGCGGCCAGGCAGGGGCCGGCCCAGCGAGTCCCAGGTATTGCGTCCCATGATGATGGGCTGGCCGAGCGTGGTGCGCTTGAAATGGGCCAGATCGCCCGGCAGACGCCAGGGCAGTGTGTTGTTGCGGCCTATGGCCCGGTTTTCCGAATAGGCGACGACGATTCTTACGATGGGAGAGGGCATGGGCTGTGCACTTAAACCGCTACGGGCGCCTTGATGTGGGGGTGCGATTCGTAGCCGACGATTTCGAAATCGTCGTACTCGTATTCGAAAATGGAGGCGGGCTTGCGCTTGATATTGAGCCGCGGGTAGGGGTAGGGCGCGCGGGCAAGCTGCTGCTCGACCTGCTCGAAGTGATTGCTGTACAGATGGCAATCGCCGCCGGTCCAGACGAAGTCGCCCACGTCGAGCCCGCATTGCTGGGCCACCATGTGGGTCAGCAGGGCATAGCTGGCAATATTGAAGGGCACACCCAGGAATATATCGGCGCTGCGCTGATACAGCTGGCACGACAGCTTGCCGTTGGCCACGTAGAACTGGAAGAAGGCATGGCAGGGCGGCAGGGCCATATTGGCAATTTCGCCCACATTCCAGGCCGACACGATCAGCCGCCGCGAGTCGGGGTTGCTGCGTATCTGTTCGAGGACCTGCGTAATCTGATCGATGTGCCGGCCGTCGGGCGCCGGCCAGGAGCGCCATTGCACGCCGTACACGGGGCCGAGATCGCCGTTTTGATCGGCCCATTCGTTCCAGATGCTGACGCCGCGCTCTTGCAGCCAGCGCACATTGGAATCGCCGCGCAAGAACCACAGCAGCTCGATGAAAATGCTTTTGGTATGCAGCTTCTTGGTGGTGATGAGCGGAAAGCCCTGAGCCAGGTCGAAGCGCATTTGGTGCCCGAACACCGAGCGCGTGCCGGTACCGGTGCGGTCCGTCTTGGTTTGGCCATGTTCGTAGACATGGCGCATGAAGTCTTCGTACTGGTGCATGGTGGGGCAGCGCTATTCTGGCCGCAACGCGTGTTCAGGCGTTGACGACGGTGGTTGAGCAGGTGATTTCGGCCGTCTTGGCCAGCATGGCCGAGGCCGAGCAATATTTTTCGTGTGACAGCTGCACGGCCCGTTCGACGGCCGCCTGCGGCAGGTTCGAGCCGGTAACCGTAAAGGCGAAATGGATCTTGGTGAACACCTTTGGGTCGGTTTCGGCACGCTCGCCGCTCAGTTTAACCTGGCAGCCGCTTACAGCGTGCCGGCCGCGCTTCAGTATGAGGACGACGTCGTAGGCCGTGCATCCCCCGGTTGCCGCCAACAGCATTTCCATGGGGCGCGGCGCCAGATTGTGGCCGCCGCCTTCGGGCGCGCCATCCATGGCGGCAATATGGCCGCTGCCTGTCTTGGCCACGAACAGCATGCCTTCGGGGCCGCCCCAATCAATCGTACATTCCATTTCAACCTCGTTGCCTTGTGTCAGATGCTAATCATTGCCTATCCCGCCGCAAAGCGCAACGCGGCGTGAATAGCCGGATTGCGCGAAGGGATTTCACGGCTTCGGAGCCCATACCTGTTTTAAAATTGCACTGTCATTTTAAAACATATGGGCGGGCCCATTTCGGTCTCGGTATTGGTGCCGTATTTCACGCCGCGTGCAACGGCCCGGGTTCGCGACATGGGTTTTGGAAGTGAGCTGATGTTCTTACTTTTATTGGATCGTGATGGATACTGTCACAATATTGCTGCTTACCTTTATCCTGTCGGTTACCGGCCTGTTCATTTTCATCTGGTCGTTGCGCAAGAACCTGTTCGACGATAACCCCGCGGCCGCCAGAGTTATTTTTTCCGAAGGGGAAATCGGCCGTGTCGAAGAGCCGGCGCTGACCCCAGGCCAGCTCCAGAGTCTGCAGGATACCGTAGGGGCTCACAAGATGCCCGACGATCCCGCCAAGGTTGCCCGCATGCAGGCGGAATTGGCCAGCCGCATACAGGCCGATCGTTCCACATCCCTGATTACCTTTGTATTCCTGTCTTGCGCCATTGTCTGGCTTGTTTTCGCCTCGACAGCGGGGCTGATCAGTTCCATCAAGCTGCACCAGCCCGACTTCCTGACCAGCCAGGCATGGATGACGTTCGGCCGCATGCGTACCTTGCATTTGAATGCGGTGGCCTATGGCTGGTGTCCCATGGCGGCGTTTGGCATCGCCATCTGGACCATACCCCGCCTGCTGAAGACCGAACTGGTCGGCGGGCGTTTTGCTCTGTTGGGCTGCATGCTCTGGAATGCCGGGTTGATAGCCGGACTGGGAAGCATCGCCGCGGGTTTCAACTCCGGCCTCGAGTGGCTGGAAATACCGTGGCAGATCAGCATATTGCTGGTCATAGGGGGCGCCCTGATCGGCCTGCCGCTGGTCTACACCTTGCAGAACCGGCGCGTCGACCATCTTTACGTTTCGGTCTGGTACATGGGGGCCGCGCTGTTCTGGTTTCCGGTCCTGTATCTGGTTGCCAAGATTCCCGGCCTGCATTTCGGGGTCGAACAGGCCACCATGAACTGGTGGTACGGCCACAATGTGCTGGGCCTGTACTACACGCCCATAGCCTTGGGGACCATCTATTATTTCCTGCCCAAGATCATCGGCCGTCCGATCCAGTCGTATAACCTGTCGCTGCTCGGTTTCTGGGCGCTGGCTTTCTTTTATGGGCAGGTTGGCGGCCACCATCTGATCGGCGGGCCGGTGCCCGGCTGGCTGGTCACGCTGTCTATCGTGCAAAGCATCATGATGGTCGTGCCCGTGATTGCCTTCTCGGTGAACCAGCATCTGACCATGCGGGGTCATTTCAAGACCCTGGTTTACTCGCCCACGCTGCGCTTCATCGTCCTGGGCGGCATGATGTACACGCTCAGTTCCCTGCAGGGCTCCGTCGAGGCCTTGCGCAGCGTCAACACCATCACCCATTTCACTCATTTCACCGTGGCGCACGCCCATCTTGGGCTGTACGGGTTTTTCTCGCTGGTCATGTTCGGGGCCATCTACTTCGTGATGCCGCGCGTGATGTCGTGGGAATGGCCGTATCCCAGGCTGATCGCTCTGCATTTCTGGTTGATCGTGACGGGCTTTGCCATTTATTTCGTCGGCCTGTCCATAGGCGGCTGGCTGCAAGGGCTCGATATGCTCGATCCGGCCAAGCCATTCATGGATTCGGTGCGCGTGACCATCCCGTATCTCGAGGCCCGCAGTGTCGGCGGCAGCATCATGACTCTGGGGCATCTGGTTTTCGCCTTTCACTTCGTGTCCATGGCGTTCCGCAATGGGCCTGCCCGTATCGGGCCCGCCTTGTTCCACAGGCGCACTGCGCCGACCGTTGCGCTGAAAGGAGCCTGATCATGGAAAGCGAAATCAAGCTGCTCAGCGGCGCCATGGTGACCCTGGCTCTGGCCACGGCCACCCTGGTGGTGGTGCCTTATATGCAGTTGTCTCATGTCGAGCCTTCTCCAGGCCTGAAGCCCTACACCTCGCAGCAGCTGCGCGGGCGTGAAGTCTATATACAAAATGGCTGTGTGTACTGTCATTCGCAGCAGCCGCGCAGCCAGGCGCAGACTCCTGCCGACTTCAAACGCGGCTGGGGCAGGGCTCCGGTTGCCGGCGACTACTATTACGATTCGCCTCATTTGCTGGGCACCATGCGCACCGGGCCCGATCTGTTCAATATCGGCGCGCGCCAGCCCAGCGCCGACTGGAACCTGGGGCATCTCTACCAGCCGCGCGCCTATACGCCGGGCAGCATCATGCCTTCCTATCCGTTTTTATTCGAGGTCAAAGACAAGGCTGGCCCGGGCGATAAGGTGGTGAACCTGCCTCCAGGCTTCGCCCCGCCAGGAGAGGTCGTCGTGGCCAGGCCCGAGGCGGTGGATCTGGTCGAGTATCTGCTTGGGCTCGACCACACTTATCCAGTCAAGAACGATCTGAATCCCGGCAAGTAATCGCCTGCGCCTGCCAGGCGCGGCGATCCGCCGGATCGAAGGGGAATCATAGTGGCGCAAGACAAAATATCGGAAGCCCAGAAGCGTGAAATGCCGGAGCCTTCCGAGGGCAGCCGGCCCATACCGTGGGCCGTCATCGTTATTGTGGCGGCGGCATTCCTGTCGGCGGTGGCGTATCTTTGGATGACTCCTCAAAGCAATGATCCCAGCCTGGGAGACCATCGCATCGCGGCGGACTTCGCCGTGGCCAAGTCCAGCTCCACCGGCGCCGTCGATGGCGCGCAAATCTACGCGGCCCAGTGCGTGGCCTGCCACCAGGCCAACGGGGCCGGCCTGCCCGGCGTATTTCCGCCCCTGGCCGAGTCGGAATGGGTGCTGGGCAAGCCCGAGGTCGCCGCCCGCATCGTGCTGCATGGCGTTACCGGGCCTCTCAAGGTCAAGGGGGCTACGTACAATGGACAGATGCCCACTTTCAAAGACAAGCTCAGCGACAAGGAAATTGCCGCGGTGCTGACCCACGTGCGATCCAGCTTTGGCAATAAGGCCGACAAGGTCGATGAGGCCCTGGTCAAGAAGGAACGCGCCGCGACTCAATCCCATGACAAACCCTGGAACGGCGATGCGGAGCTGGACAGTATGCGGTGATGCCCGCTTTGCGGGAATCGGATGAAGTCGCTTGTATCCATAGTCCTGGTTTGCGTGCTGGGCCTGGGAGCCATCTACGCGCAGACCGACGGCTTCTCCGTGGTCACGACGGAGTCGGCTCGCAGGCTGTCGGTGGCAAGTCATCCACGCCAGTTGCCCGATGCGCTGCTGCAGATGGCTTCGGGTGGCCAGGACACCTTGCTGCATGCCTTGCGGTCCGACGGACGCATTACCGTCGTCAACTTCATTTATACCCGCTGCCTGTCGATTTGCCTGGCCATGGGTTCGGAGTACCAGCAAATGCAGGCGGCGCTTCGGGCCAAGGGCTTGGCGGGCCGGATCCGCCTGTTGAGCATCAGCTTCGATCCCGCCGATACGCCCGGGCAGCTTGAGCGCTACGCGCAAGGCATGCACGCCGATCCCGGCATATGGCAATTTGCGGCGGTACCGCAGGCCGCGCAGCGGCGCGCATTGCTCGATGCCTTTGGTATTGTCGTGGTTCCGGCGCCGCTGGGGCAGTTCGTGCACAATGCCGCCTATCACATCGTGACGGCCGACGGACGCCTGGCGCGTGTCATCGACTATAGCGAGCCGCATTCGGTGCTGGACTTTGCGGCCGACCAGGCGCGGCGCAAGAGTGCTTTCATTCCCGGCGCGGGGCATTCATGAATCTGCGCGGCTTGCCTCGCCCATCTCTTGCCATGCGCCATGCCCTGGTCAGCGCGGCCTTGCTGTTGCTTGCGATTGTTTTTGTCAGGCCGTTGACGGCCTCGATGGCGCTGCATATGCTGGTTCATATCCCGGCGTTGCTGATCGCCGGCATGTTTGCCTGGCGTGCGGCGGCGGCAAGTGGCGGGGCCAGGAACAGGTTCCTGGCCAATGTCTTGCGCCGCTATCGCGAATATGATGAATTCGGCATTCCCGGCCTGCTGCTGGCGAGTTTTGCCGGTGCGTACTGGATGCTTCCCAAGGCCCTGGACCAAGTGCAGGCTTTGCCCTGGGCAGAAGTGCTGAAGTTTTTTGTGTTATTTATATTAGGGATGATACTGCTTGACTCCCTGGCGCGGGCAAACAGGGTCGTCAAGTTATTTTTTCTGGGGAATTTCTGCTGGATGGCGGCGATTGTCGGAATCCTGTATCAAGACGGCTCCGTCCGGCTATGCAATTTTTATCTGGTGGATGATCAGGTCCTTGCCGGACGGGGCCTGCTAGTGCTTTCCATTGCGTTGCCCGTGTTGTGGCTGTTGAGCAATTGGGCAGCCGTTCGGCGGTTTTTGCGTGCATAGACGGCATGGCGCCGCTTGTGTGTGTTTTCAGTAAAGGTTTTAGGCATGTTCAAACAGGATGTGGTACCGGGCGCCGTGACGCTGCCTCGGCGGCTCAATCGCGCGGACGGCGTTTTTGCCGAGATAGGGCGCGCCTTGCAAGTGCTGGATGGCGCCGTTCATGCCGGCCGGCCCAATCCCGCCGGCAAGCCCGGGCCGGCGGCCCCCGATTTGTCGGTTCGCGAGCAAAAACATGCGGCGGCCCTGATGCGGGTCAATCATGTAGGCGAAGTCTGCGCCCAGGCCCTGTACCGGGGGCAGGCGGTTTTTTGCCGCGATGAGAAAATAAAGGAACTGTTCCGGCATGCCGCCTCGGAAGAGGTGGATCACCTGGTCTGGTGCCAGGATCGCCTGCACGAACTGCAAAGCCGCCCCAGTTATCTCAATCCTCTTTGGTATGCGGGCTCGTTCTCGCTGGGTTTGGTGGCGGGTTATGCCGGAGTTTCCAGGAACCTGGGTTTCATGGCCGAGACCGAATCCCAGGTTGAACAGCATTTGAATACGCACTTGAACAAGCTGCCGGCCGACGACGTGCGTTCACGACAGATCGTCGAACAAATGCGCAACGACGAGGTGAATCACCGTGCCACGGCGGAACATCATGGCGGTTTGCCGCTGCCCAGACCCGCAAGGTGGCTTATGCGCGGAATGGCCAAGGTCATGACCGGCACGGCATATTGGGTTTAAGGGTATACGCTTATTTGTAACAAAATAATTTTTTGTGTGTGATCGCGTGTACGCTACGGGGGAGCGAGCTGTAAAAAAGCAACATATAGGGGAATTTGCGATATTTTTCCTTGGTCATCTTGCAATGCACAAAAAATGGTTATACACTTTGGTTATCGGATGTCGAAACGTGATTGCAGAGGGAAAACCCGGATCACACGGTCTCAAGCTTGATGCTTTAGCAGCCCGACATGCCACGGTTGTCTCCTCCACCCTCCTCCTTTGGTGGATTTAGCCCGAGATCTTACGATCTCGGGCTTTTTTTTATTTTTTTCCGGTGTGGCGAGTTTTTCCGGGATGAAAAATACCCGGGTCGTAAAGCGGCAAATTATCGTGCTCCAGGCTTTGCCGGATCGGATATGGCGGTTCAAGCCTATTTTTGATGGCTGCAGGGTGCCTGTCTCCGTTGAGGAGGGCAATCCGCAGTATGATCTTTTTGTTGCACTTCTTCCGGGGTTTCCCCGTGATTCGCCACCAATACAACCGATAATGTCAGCTTCAGCTATTCAATTGCGTATGGAGGTTTTGTGCCCTCGCATCAAACTTGGGACTCGGTGACCTGGCTTTATATTTGTATTGTGGCGTTTACCATAGGCGGCCTGATTGTCGCTTCCGAACGCTGGCATGGAGCCTACACCGGCGATTCCGACCTGCATAAACCACAGGCTTCCCACTCGCGCGCGACGCCGCGCGTAGGCGGCCTGGCAGTGCTGGCCGGCAGTCTGGCCGGCCTGTTGGTGCTGGGCCCGCGCAATATGACACTGACCTGGCTATGGCCGGTTTTGTTTGTGGCCGCCTTGCCTGTGTTTGTCGCCGGCCTGCTCGAAGACATCACCAAAGATATCGGCTCGGGCAAGCGTTTGCTGGCGGCGTTCATTTCGGCGGCGATTGCATGGTGGCTGCTGGGCGGAGTCTCGCGGGTGGGCCTGTCGGGCGTCGACTGGATTCTCGGTTTCTGGCCGGTTTCACTGGTGTTCACCATGGTGGCCGTGGGGGGCTGTACGCATGCGCTGAATATTGTCGATGGCATGAATGGCCTGGCGGGAATGGTTGCGACCCTGATGGCTTTGTCCATTGGCCTGGTTGCCTTGCAAGTGCAGGATATCCCCATATTTTTGATTGCCGCGGCGCTGGCGTCCGCAACGCTGGGCTTCCTGGTCTGGAACTTTCCTTTTGGGCGCGTGTTCCTGGGCGATGGCGGAGCCTATTTCCTGGGGTTCATGCTGGCCGAACTGGCCGTGCAACTGGTGGTGCGCAATCCAAGCGTATCGCCGTTCTATGCGTTGGCCGTGCTGTTTTATCCCGTGTTCGAAACCTTGTTTTCCATTTGGCGGCGGCGGTTCAAGCGCGGTACGCCGGTCGATCAGCCCGATGCCTTGCATTTGCATCAACTGGTATTCCGGCGCCTGGTGCGGGTGACATTCAGCCGCGATAGCCGCCATTCGGTCCCGGCGCTGTGCAATGCCATGGCCTCGCCGTATTTGTGGGTGCTGACCCTGATCGGCCTGGTCCCCGCCACAATCTGGTGGGATAACGCGTGGGCCTTGTGCGCCAGCCTGGTGGTGTTCGCAGCGGTGTATATCTGGTTGTATTCCAGGCTGGTATCGTGGCGCCGTCCCATGTGGCTGCTGCTGCCCTCGCTGGGCCGCGACCACAACCGGCACAAGTAGCTACAAACGGGCGCCCATCAGGGGCGCCCCTACAGTTTTAATGTTCTAATTTTCAGCGTGTAACGTGGGAGATTCAAGTTGCAAATTCAAGATGTGAAACTTGCGGTAGTGGGCCTGGGCTATGTGGGCCTGCCTTTGGCGGTCGAGTTCGGTAAAAAGCGCTCGGTGCTGGGCTTCGATATCAATGCCCGCCGGATAGCCGAACTGAAAGAGGGCCGGGATCACACTCTGGAGGTCGATGGGCCTGAACTGGCGCAGGCCAGCCATCTGAGCTTCAGCAGCGAAGCGGCGCAATTGGCCGAAGCCAATGTGTTCATCGTGACGGTTCCGACGCCTATCGACGAATACAAGCAGCCCGACCTCACGCCATTGGTTCGCGCCAGTGAAACCATAGGCAAAGTGCTCAAGCGCGGCGACGTGGTCATCTACGAGTCCACGGTATACCCGGGCGCTACGGAAGAAGAGTGCGTACCGGTGCTGGAACGGGTTTCGGGCTTGCGCTTCAACGAGGATTTCTTCGCGGGCTACAGCCCCGAGCGCATCAATCCGGGCGACAAGTCGCATCGTGTTTCGACGATTAAAAAGGTCACGTCGGGATCCACGCCTGAAGTTGCCGAGCTGGTAGATGCTTTGTATCGTCAAATTATTGTCGCGGGCACTCACAAGGCTTCGTCCATTCGCGTGGCTGAAGCGGCCAAGGTCATTGAAAACACACAACGCGATGTCAATATCGCGCTCATCAACGAGTTGGCCCTGATTTTCAACAAGATGGGCATCGATACCCAGGCGGTCCTCGAGGCGGCCGGTACCAAATGGAATTTCCTGCCTTTTCGCCCGGGCCTGGTCGGCGGCCATTGCATAGGCGTCGATCCCTACTATCTGACGCACAAGGCCCAAGCCATAGGCTATCACCCGGAAATCATCCTGGCGGGCCGGCGGCTGAACGATTCCATGGGCGGCTATGTGGTGTCGCAACTGGTCAAGACCATGACCAAGCGCCGCATCCAGGTGCAAGGCTCGAAAGTCCTGGTCATGGGCCTGACCTTCAAGGAAAACTGCCCAGATCTGCGCAATACCCGAATTGTCGATATTGTGCGCGAACTTGGCGAATACAACATTGATGTCGACGTCTACGATCCCTGGGTCGATCCGGCGGAAGCCCAGCATGAATATGGCTTTACCCCTGTGGCCAAGCCGCAGGCAGGCTCCTACGACGGTATCATCCTGGCCGTGTCGCATCATCAGTTTGTCGAAATGGGCGCGCAGGCGATCCGGGCCTTGGGCAAGGCCGAGCATGTTTTATACGATCTCAAGTATGTGCTGTCTGTCGATGATTCCGATTTGCGTTTGTAATTTGTATTGAAGGCTTATATGACTACCCGTTATCAAGAAGTACTGGCCGGCTTGCGCAGCGAACCCAAGACGTGGCTGGTGACAGGCTGCGCCGGATTCATCGGCTCCAACATTCTGGAGACTCTGCTGGTGCTGGGCCAGAAAGTGGTGGGCCTGGATAATTTCGCAACGGGCCATCAATACAATCTTGACGAAGTCCGCGATACCGTCACTCCCGAACAGTGGGCGCGGTTCACCTTCCAGCAAGGCGACATACGCGATCTGGCGGCTTGCCAGAAGGCTGTTGCCGGTGTCGATTACGTTTTGCACCAGGCTGCGCTGGGGTCTGTGCCCCGTTCGCTGGCCGACCCGATCACTACCAACGAAGTCAATGTGGCCGGCTTTTTGAACATGCTGGTGGCGGCGCGCGATGCCAAGGTATTGTCTTTTGTTTATGCCGCATCAAGCTCCACGTATGGCGACCACGAAGCGCTGCCGAAGGTTGAAGACCGCATTGGCAAGCCATTGTCGCCGTACGCGATCACCAAGTATGTGAACGAGCTCTATGCCGATGTCTTTGCCCGCTCTTACGGTTTCGGCAGCATAGGGCTGCGCTACTTCAATGTATTTGGCAAGCGTCAGGACCCCAATGGCGCGTACGCCGCCGTGATTCCCAAGTGGGTGTCCGCGATGATACGCGGCGAGCCGGTGGTTGTGAACGGCGATGGCGAGACAAGCCGTGATTTCTGCTTTGTCGACAACGCGGTGCAAGCCAATATACTGGCCGCCCTGGCGCAGCCCGACGGCGTCAATCAGGTTTACAACGTGGCCTACAACGCCCGCACCAGCCTGAACGAATTGTTCGAATATCTGGCCAAGGCCCTGGGCAATAATGGTGTCGTGTACGACAAGCAGCCGGTCTATTCCGATTTTCGCGCCGGCGACGTGCGCCATTCGCAGGCCGATATCAGCAAGGCCAGAAGCCTGCTGGGGTACGAGCCCATGCACAACATCGTGCAGGGGCTCGAGGTAGCGATGCCCTGGTACACGCAATTCTTGCGTTGACTTGAAAACATTCACCCAGCGACTTTCGAGCCTGCACTCCGATCACCGGCGTATCGCGCAAGGTGCGGCCCGGGTCGCTTTTTTCCTGCTTCTGGGCAAGGCGGCGGGCGCGCTCAAGGAAATGGCTGTTGCGTATCGCTACGGCGTGAGCAGTGTGGTGGACGCCTATCAATTCACCATGACCATGGCCAACTGGCTGCCGGTCACCATTGTGGGTGTGTTGTCGGTGGTGCTGATCCCGGTGCTGGTTCGCACGCGCTATGAAGATGCCCGTATCCGTGTCCGGTTTCTGGGCGAGCTGCAAGCCTGGGTGATCGGGCTTGGGGTCGTTCTGGCTGTGCTGACTTATACGGCGTGGCCCTATGTACTGCAATTGGCCGGCAAAGGCTTGCCCCCCGATGTGCAATTGATGAGCTCGCAGCTTACCCTGGCTTTTGCCCCGGCGGCCTTGCTGACGCTGGTGACCGGCGTCAGCGCGGCGCGCTTGAGGGCTCATGAGCGGCATATCAACACACTGCTCGACAGTGTGCCGGCTGTCGCGATCCTGGTCTGGGTCATGCTGGCCGCCACCGCGCACGATGTAGGCCCGCTGTTGTGGGGGACCCTGGTGGGGTATGCGATCCAGTCGGTATGGCTGCTGTGGTTGGCGTCAAGGGCCGATGGCACGTGGGGACGTCCCACGCCGGGGCTGAGTTCGCCGCACTGGCCCGATCTGGTCAAGGCCGCCGGAGTAATGTTGCTGGGGCAGGTCGCCATGAGCTTTGTCGGCCCTATCGATCAATACACGGCGGCCAATCTGGGGGCCAATGCCAATGCCACGCTGGGTTACGCAAGCCGTTTGCTGTCGCTGGTGCTGGGCATAGGCGCCGCGTCGGTCGGCCGGGCCGCCTTGCCGGTGCTGGCCGACATCCAGGGGCGTGGCGATGTGGCGCATGCGCGCAGCACCGCGCTGAAATGGTCGGGGCTGATGTTGCTGGCCGGTGCCATGGTGACGCTGGCGGGCTGGTTCCTGGCTCCATGGGGTGTAAGCCTGTTGTTTCAGCGCGGCGCCTTCACGGCCGAGAATACGCAGACGGTCGCGCATGTGCTGCGCTGGGGTCTGTTGCAGCTTCCGTTTTATTTCGGGGTGCTGATACTTGTGCAGTTATTGGCCAGCCAGAACCGCTACCGGATCATGGCCGCCATCGCCATTGCCAATTTCGCCCTGAAGGCCGTCATGAATTATGTGCTGGCGCCAACCATGGGGGTGGCGGGCATCATGCTGGCCACCAGCGTGATGTACGCCTTGTCCTATACATGCTATGTCGTGGTTGCGCTGCGTGCAGTGCCGGCCATCGGCCGCCCCAAGTCCTGAACACGAAGGTATTGTCTTGAGTTTTTCACCCCGTCCTCCCCACTTGATGATTGTGATCCACTCCCTGAATGGGGGAGGCGCCGAGCGGGTTGCTGTCGATCTGGGCGCTTACTGGGCCGAGCGCGGCTACAGCGTCACCATGGTTACGCAGGCCGACGCCGCCAGCGATGCATATGCGCTGCATCCATCGGTTCGGCGTATCGCGCTGGGCACGGCGGCGTCCAGCGCGGGCCGGTTCGGCGGGATGCTGGCCAATCTGCGCCGGGTATGGGCATTGCGGCGCCTGATCAGGCGCCTGCGGCCGACTCTTGTGCTGGGCATGATGACTACCGCATCGATCCTGGCGATCATTGCCGCGCGCGGATCGAAATGCCGTGTGATCGCGACCGAGCATACCCATCCGCCATCGCAGGAACTGAGCGAGATGTGGTTGCGCCTGAGGCGCTGGGCGTATCCGCAGGCGGCCAAGGTGGTGGCCTTGACTTCGGGCACGGCGCACTGGCTGGAAGAGCATGTCCCCGGATCGAAGCTTGCCGTCATTCCCAATGCGGTGCGCTGGCCCCTGGAAATTGCCGAGCCGATACTGCCACCTCCGGAAAAGAACGGCCGCTACAGGTTGTTGGGCGTTGGCCGGCTGCATCCTCATAAAGGGTTCGATCTGTTGATACAGGCCTTTCAGATGCTCGCCAGCCATGTCCCCGACTGGGATCTGGTGATACTGGGCGAAGGCGGCAGCCGCGAGGATTTGCAACGGCAGATAGACGCGGCCGAACTCGGCGGGCGCATCAGCATGCCCGGCCGGGTGGGTAATGTCGGACAATGGTACGAGCAGTCTGATTTGTATGTGCTGAGCTCCAGGGTCGAAGGCCTGTCCAATACGCTGATCGAATCCATGGCCAGCGGCCTGGCGCCGGTGGCGTTCGATTGCGAGACCGGGCCGCGGGAGATCGTGCGCAATGGCATAGACGGTGTATTGGTGCAGCCCGCCGAAGATGTCGAGGCGCTTGCCGCCCATTTGTGCAACTTGATGACACGCCGCGAGCAGCGCGAGGCTTATGCGAAGAGGGCGGTGGATGTGCGGGACCGCTTTTCTACCGCTCGTGTCATGGCATTGTGGCGGCATGTGTTTGAAGGCGACTGACATAGCCCCCAGGGGCATTAGCGTATAGCGAGTAGATTATGTGCGGAATCGTTGGGGCTTGGGGAGTTTTGCCCAATAAGCGGGCGGTCATCGAGCGCAGTTGCCATAATATGCGGCAGCGAGGGCCCGATAGCCAAGGCTACTGGGAGGATGCGCAGGCGCGCCTGGCCCTTGGCCATGTGCGTCTGGCCATTCTCGACTTGTCGCAGGCGGGGCATCAGCCGATGCTGTCGGCATGCGAACGCTTTGCGCTGGTGCTCAATGGTGAAATCTACAACCATCTGGAATTGCGTGCCGTGCTCGAGGGCGAAGGCAAGGCACCGGCGTGGCGTGGTCATTCCGATACGGAAACCATTCTGGCCGGTTTTGCGGCCTGGGGGGTGGAACAAACCCTGTACAAGGCCCGCGGCATGTTTGCCATGGGATTGTGGGACAGGCAGGAGCGCACGCTTGCGCTGATGCGCGATCGCATGGGGGAAAAGCCGCTGTACATGGGTTTCGCGGGCGGCAATTTCGTGTTCGGGTCGCAGCTCAGCGCTTTGGTGAATATCCCGGGGTTCTCCCGGGAAATCGATCGGCGCGCGTTGTCGCTGCTGGTTCGCCACAACTATATTCCCGCGCCCTGGAGCATTTATCGCTCCATGCAGAAATTGCTGCCCGGCACCTGGATCTGCATGACGGAAGATCAATGCCGGCGCCGTGAAATACCGCCCGCCCAGGTCTATTGGTCGGCGCTGACGGTGGCGGGACAGGCCAGCGAGCAGCTATTGAGTTTCGACTCGGACGACATGGCCGTCGATGCCCTTGAAGAAGTGCTGGAAGACGCGGTGAAAGGGCAGATGCTGGCCGACGTGGGGCTTGGCGCCTTTCTTTCGGGAGGTGTCGATTCCTCGATAGTCGTGGCTATGATGCAGGCGCATAATGCGCGGGCCGTCAATACTTTTTCCATAGGCTTTAACGAGCCTGAGTATAACGAGGCCGAGCACGCGAAAGCAGTCGCCCGGCACTTGGGTACGTCTCACACCGAGCTGTATGTCACGCCCGAGGACGCCCTGGCGGTTGTTCCGACCCTGGCGTCCATGTACGACGAGCCGTTTGCCGATTCCTCGCAGATACCGACGTCCCTGGTGGCTCGCATGGCCAGGCAGCATGTCACGGTGGCGCTGTCGGGCGATGGCGGCGACGAACTGTTTGGCGGCTATTCACGCTATTTCCGCGCCCGGCGGTGGTGGGACAAGCGGCGGTCCGTGCCGGGCGCATTGCGCAAGCCGGTGTCTTTCCTGAGCCGGGTCGGTGCGGGTTTGGTGCCTGCGGGGCACGCCAGGGATCAGCTCGACAAGCTGGCCGAACTGGCTTGCGCCTCGCATTCCGGGCAGTTCTATCGGCAGTTTGTCGCATACTGGAAAGATCCGGCCAAAGTAGTGCTGAATGCCGAAATACCGCTTACGGCGTTTGATGAAGAGTCGGACAACAGTTTTTTCGAACACATGATGCTGCTTGACGCCATCACCTATCTACCCGACGACATTCTGGTCAAGGTCGATCGGGCCGCCATGGCCGTGAGTCTCGAAACCCGCGTGCCGATGATCGATCACCGCGTGTTCGAGTTTGCCCAGCGCTTGCCGCTGGATTACAAAATCCGCGATGGGCGCGGCAAATGGCTATTGCGCCAGCTGCTGTACAAACATGTACCCAAGGCGCTGGTCGATCGGCCCAAAAAAGGGTTTTCGATTCCTCTGGCCGCCTGGCTGCGTGGGCCTTTGAAGGATTGGGCGGCGGCTTTGCTGGACCCGGCCAGATTGCGCCGGGAAGGCTTGTTCGATGAGCGCCCTGTCTCGCGAAAATGGCAGGAGCATCAATCCGGCAGGCGCGACTGGAGCACACACTTGTGGAGCATATTGATGACCCAGGCCTGGCTCGATGAAACCACGCGCAATTCGGGGTCGAGGCTGTAATGAGAATCGTCTTTCTGGTCAGCTCCATGCATGCCGGCGGTGCTGAGCGGGTGGCGGCTACTCTGGCCAACGCCTGGTCGGCGCGCGGCGAGTCCGTGGTCCTGGTGCCAACCTATACCGGAAAAGGCTCCTGTTTTTACCCAATTTCGCCGGAGGTCGAGTTGCTGTGGCTGGCCGACCGCATCGGCGCGGCCGCCAACCCGGCGCTGGCGGGGCTGAAAAAGTTGCGCGCCTTGCGGCGCCTGGTCCGGGAAAAAAAACCCGACCTGATCGTATCGTTTCTGACCAATGTGAATGTCATGGCCCTGCTGGCGACTCGCGGCCTGGGGGTTCCCGTGATCGTCTGCGAGCGCACCAACCCCGCGTTCAGCAGCAATGTGGGCGCGGTGCTGCGCCTTCTGCGCAAGTGGACGTACCCTTGGGCGAGTCTTGTGACTGTGCAGGCCGAGGCCAGCGCGGAGCCGTTCAAACACATGGTGCCGGGCATTCGCCGCCTGGCTGTCATACCCAACCCCCTGCCTCCCGAGTTGTTCGACACGCGTCTGGCCGCCTGTGTGCCCGATGCGCGCGGCCGCTATCGCTTGATGGCCATGGGGCGCCTGGTGCCCGCCAAGCAGTTCGGCGCTTTGATCCAGGCATTTTCCACCTTGGCGGCGCGTCATGCCAACTGGGACTTGTCCATCTGGGGCGATGGGCCATTGCGCGGCGCGCTGACCCAGCAGATCGAGGCCGCCGGCATGTCGTCGCGCATTGCCTTGCCGGGCCGCACGGAGACCCCGTGGCAAGAGCTTGCGCAGGCCCACGCCTTTGCGCTGACCTCCAGGGTCGAAGGGTTTCCCAATGTGCTGCTCGAAGCCATGGCGCTCGGCTTGCCGTGCCTTGCCGTGGATTGCCCAAGCGGGCCGCGCGAAATGACGCGCAACGGAGAAGACGGAATGCTTGTTCCTTTAGGCGATCAGGCCGCTCTGACGCGCGGCCTGGATCGTTTGCTGGGCGATTCCGTGCTGCGCCGCTCGCTGGCCGATCGCGCCGCTGTCTCGGTGCGCAAGCGCTACTCGCTATCGTCTGTGCTGATGGCCTGGGATGATTTGATGGCGCAAGCCGAAACTTCACACATGAAAGGGAACAATGCATGACTCAGGCTGTATCGGAATTGCATCCCGCATTGAGAATCGTGCACGTCATTTCCGGCCTGGGCCAGGGCGGCGCCGAAACGGTTTTGCACCGACTTGTCACCGCTCCCGGGCAGCCCAACCGGCACACGGTCATTTCCATGACCGACGAAGGCGTGTTCGGTGCGCGCCTGCGTGAAGCGGGCATTACGGTTCATGCCTTGAACATGCGTGCCGGGCGCCTGTCGCCGGGCGGCGTGTGGCGCTTGTATCGTCTGCTGCGCGCCAGTGCGCCAGATGTGGTGCAAACCTGGATGTATCACGCCGATCTGATAGGCGGCGTGGCGGCGCGTCTGGCCGGCATCAAGGCCGTGTCCTGGGGCATACGCAATTCCGGCGCCAATTTACAAGAGGGCAGCCGGTCCGCCCGAGCCCTGGCCTGGTTGTGCGCGCGGCTTTCCTGCCTGGTGCCTGCCGTCATCGTGGCATGCGCCGAGAATGCATCGGCGCGTCACCAGGAATGGGGCTATCGTGCCGATCGCATGCTTGTCATCCCCAATGGCTACGATTTGACGCGCTGGCAAGCCAGGCCGCAAGCCCGGATCGATTTGCGGGCCGCGTGGAGGGTGGATGCCGACACACCCCTGATCGGCAGCGTGGCGCGCTGGAATCCCCTTAAAGACCATGCCAACCTGCTGCAGGCTTTTGCGCAAAGCCTGTCGGCGCATCCGGCCTTGCGCTGTGTGCTGGCGGGACGCGGCATGGATGAAGGCAATGCCGAACTCATGGCGCTGCTCGCGCGGCTGAACCTGCGGGACAAGGTCATCCTGCTGGGGCAGCGCGATGATATCCCCGATATCATGAGCGCGATCGATGTGCATGTTTTGTCGAGCTGCGCCGAAGGCTTTCCGAATGTGGTGGCCGAGGCCATGGCGGTCGGGACCCTATGCGTCGTGACCGATGTAGGCGATGCGGCGAAGATTGTTGCCGGTGAAGGCTGGGTGGCGCCGCCCCGCAATCCGGCTGCCTTGTCCGAAGCGGTGAACCAGGCCGTGGCGGCGCTGGGTACGGCCGACATGGCAAACCGGTCGCGGCGCGGGCGGGAACGCGTACGGCAGGAATACAGCCTGGCTACCATGGTGGAGGCGTACCAGCTTGTGTGGCAGCGTCTGGCGGCTGATTTTCCGTCGCGACTTGTCCGGGCCGCAGATACGCGGTCTGCGCCACGCCTGCTGTTCGTGGTGAACAACCCCGCCTTCTTCCTGTCTCACCGCCTGCCTTTGGCGCTGGGTGCCCGGGATGCCGGCTTCGATGTTCATGTGGCGACCATGGATGGGGCATCGGTGGCGCAAATCACGGCTTGCGGCCTGCGGCATCATGTGATTCCCATGAGCCGCAGCGGTAAGAATCCGGTTCAGGAAATACATACTATCTACGCCTTGTGGCGCTTGTATCGCCGCTTGCGTCCCAGTGTTGTTCATGCGGTCACGATCAAGCCGGTGCTGTATGGCGGTATTGCCGCAAGGCTGGCAGGTGTGCCGGCTTTTGTGGCAGCGGTATCCGGCCTGGGTTTTGTTTTTACACGATCCGGCCAGGGCTTCAATTTTGTGCGGGCGGCGGCCATTGCCTTGTATCGCCTGGCCCTGGGGCACCCGAACAGTCGCGTCATTTTTCAGAACACGGACGATCGTGATTTGCTGAGCGATGCCGGCGTTGTCAGGCCGGAGCAAGTGGTATTGGTGCGTGGCTCGGGAGTCGATCTCGATCGGTTCCAGGTCACGCCCGAGCCCGAGGGGGCGCCGGTCGCGATCATGGCGGCCCGCCTGTTGCACGACAAAGGTGTGCGGGAGTTCGTGGCCGCGGCCAAGGCCTCGGCGGGGCATCCGACGGGCCTGCGTTGGGTCCTGGCCGGCAGCCCCGACCCGGGCAATCCCGCCAGCGTCAGTCAGGACGAGTTTGTCCGGTGGCAGCGGGAAGGGGTTGTTGAGTGTCTGGGGGAACGTTCGGATATCGCCGAGCTTTACAACGCATCGCATATTGTCGTCTTACCCTCCTACCGGGAGGGCTTGCCCAAGTCGCTGGTCGAGGCGGCGGCCTGCGGCCGCGCGGTGGTAACCACCGATGTGCCGGGGTGCCGCGATGCGATCGAAGTCGGCGTCACCGGTTTGTTGGTGGCCACACGCGATATGGCCGGTTTGGCGGCGGCGGTGCAGCGCCTGGCCGGCGATCCTGTTTTGCGTCAGCGCTTTGGCGCGGCCGGGCGGCAGTTGGCCGAGCGGGAATTCGATATCCACAAAATCGTGCGGATCCATTTGGATATCTATACCTCCTTGTGCCGCTAGGGTATTTTCGGTTCGAGTGTGTTTACAGCACTCGATGCTTTGGTCGCTTTGGTATTTAAAGGCGCCGTCTATCGGGGCTTGGGGTCAGGGCCGGCACGGCGTGCTTCATCCGGATTTAGCTCGGCAAGGCGGGCGTCGGGCGAACTCGCGTCGCCCCGCGATGCGGGGCGCCACTCAGACAGCGCCCGCCGACTACCCCCGCCTTGACGAGCTAAATCCGGCGCACGCCTTACGCCGGTCCTGACCCCAAGCCCCGATAGACGGCTCACGTAATGGCATGCCTGGAATGAACTTGCCGGCCCAAGGTATACTTCGATGCATGACCTTAACGTTTCTCTCGGTGCACGACTCCAATGCCTCTCTCTATGCATTGCCTCAACGCAAGCCGCAGGGTGGGTGGTGCTGTGTAGTCCGGCGGTAGTCCAGCGCCGGGTGCTGACGAAGGGAAGGCGGGGGGTGTCGGCGGGCGCTGTCTGAGCCCGGCCTCGCGAGGCCGGGCGAGTTCGCCCGACGCCCGCCTGGACGAGGCAGACCCGGGTAGTCGGCTAGCGCAGCTAGCCGACCGCTGGACGTGCCGGACTACACAGCACCGCCCACCCTGCGGCGCCTTAATAGAATTAACCGCCGCCAAGACAACCAACACAGGCAACACAGCCCAAAGCCACAGATCAAGCCCAAAAGCGACTCAAAACGGAAGTATTACCTGCGGCGCCAGCGCCAGCAAAGCGCTGCGAAATTCAGCCTGAATTCGCAGCAACGCTTCGCGTGTATCGCCTTCGAAACGCAATACGACCACGGGCGTGGTGTTTGAAGCGCGGGCCAGGCCAAAACCGTCGGCGTATTCAGCCCGTACGCCGTCAATCGGATTGATGCTTTGCGCAAGCGGGAACTTGCCTTCGCTTTGCAGGCGTTTGATGAGCGCATGGGGCTCGCCTTCCCGCATTTCCAGCTTGAGCTCGGGCGTGGAAATACCTTGGGGCAGCGCTTCAAGAACCGCCGACGGGTTGGAGCCGCGCGACAGGATTTCGAGCAGGCGTGCGCCGGTGTACAGGCCGTCGTCGAAGCCGAACCAGCGTTCCTTGAAAAAAATATGACCGCTCATTTCCCCGGCCAAAGGGGCGCCGGTTTCCGCCAGCTTGGCCTTGATCATGGAATGCCCGGTTTGCCACATCAGTGGTTGCCCTCCGGATTGCTTGATGGAATCGGCCACATGACGGCTGCATTTGACATCGAAAATGATCGTCGAGCCGGGCACGCGCCGCAAAATATCCTGTGCGTACAGAATTAGCTGGCGATCGGGCCAGATGATTTCGCCGGATTTGGTAACGACCCCCAGGCGGTCGGCATCGCCATCGAAAGCCAGCCCGAGTTCGCAGTCGCTGTTTTGCACATGCCGGATCAGGTCTTGCAGGTTGTGAGGATCGGCGGGGTCGGGGTGATGATTGGGGAAATGTCCATCGACTTCGCAAAAAAGCTCGTCGACCTCGCAACCCATGGCCTTGAATAACTGGGGGGCCACGGCCCCGCCCACGCCGTTGCCGCAGTCGATGGCGATTTTCATCGGCCTGGCGATCTTCACATCGGATGTAACGCGCTGGACATAAGCGTCGACCAGATCCAGGGTTTGCCGGGTTCCATGCGGTATGTCAATGGGTGCGGACAGGCTTGCCATGGCGGTTTTAAGCGCCTGAACATCGCTGCCATGCAAGGTTTTACCCCCCATCATCATTTTGAAGCCGTTGTAATTGGGCGGATTATGACTGCCTGTAATAGCTACGCCCGAGCCGGTTTCTTGCGTATGCGCGGCAAAATACACCAGGGGAGTCGGCACCATGCTCAGGTCCAGGGTATTGATGCCGCCCGCCATTAAACCTTCCTGGAGGGCCTGGGCCAGCCCAGGGCTGCTGAGCCGGCCGTCGTAGCCAACGACCAGGGTGCTTATGCGCTCTGCGCGTGCCCGCTGCGCCAAGGCCAGGCCCAGCCTGTGGGCAAACTCCGCATTGAGCTGTTCGGGCACTGTGCCGCGAATATCGTAGGCCTTGAATACCGCGTCGGGAAGTGTGAAATCTGTCAAAACATTTCCTTGAAAAACTTGGCGAAAAACATTTCGTATTATCGTGGATTGGATGGAGGACGGTAAAACCGCGGGCAGGCGGATTTGTTTCGAGTTCTGACTGCGGCGTCCGGCCGTTTAAAGTACGCCTAAAATAGACGGCTCGGAATTCGGCAGGCACAAGGGGATAGCGATGAAGCCATTAAACGAATTGGTCCGGATTGTAGGCGCGCCGCATGTGTTGGATGCGGCGCAAGCCGGGCCGTATCTGGTCGATTGGCGGGGTCGTTATACAGGCCGGGCTCTGGCGGTGGTCAGGCCCGCTACCGCGCAGGAAGTCTCCGACGTTGTTCGCTGGTGTATGCTCAACCAGGTGCCTATCGTGCCGCAAGGCGGCAACACAAGCCTGTGCGGAGGAGCCACGCCCGATTCCAGCGGTACGGCCATCGTGCTCTCCCTGACTCGCATGAATCAGGTACGCAGCGTCGATACCGACAACGACACTATGGTTGTCGAAGCAGGCTGCATACTGCAGTCGGCGCAGCAGGCCGCTCATGCCGCGGATCGCTTGTTTCCCCTGAGCCTGGCGGCCGAAGGGAGCTGCACGGTGGGAGGCAACCTTGGCACCAACGCCGGCGGAACCCAGGTGCTGCGCTACGGCAATGCACGGGACCTGGTGCTGGGGCTGGAGGTCGTGACGGCCGAAGGCGATATCTGGCACGGCCTGCGCGGCTTGCGCAAGGACAACACAGGCTACGATTTGCGGGACTTGTACATAGGAAGCGAAGGTACTCTGGGTATTATCACCGCCGCCACGGTCAAGCTGTATCCGCAGCCGCTTGCCCAGTGCACGGCATTGTTGGGTGTGGGCTCCATACGCGACGCGGTGGCGGTGCTGTCGGCGGCGCGCAAGGGGTTCGGCGCAAGCCTGACCGGCTTTGAGCTGATCGCCGGCGAATGTTTGCATGGAGTTGTCCAGTGTTATCCGCAGCAGCGCATTCCTTTCGAAGGCTCGTCGGCGCGCTTGCCCTGGTATACCTTGCTCGAGGTTTCCGACAGCGAAAGCGCGCAGCATGCGCGCGAACGTTTCGAAGCCATCGTGGGCCAGACTCTCGAAGATAACCTGGTGATCGACGCGGTGATCGCCGAAAGCACGGCGCAAAGCGACGCCTTGTGGCATTTGCGTGAAAGTGTGCCGCTGTCGGAAAAAGCGTTCGGCAAGAGCGTCAAGCACGATGTATCGATACCTGTGTCGAGAATGGCGGAGTTCGTGGAAACGACCAACGCGGCATTGCAGGCCCATTTTCCGGGAGTGCAGCATGTGATTTTCGGCCACCTGGGCGACGGCAATCTGCACTATAACGTGGCCAAAGGCCAGGCCTACACCGAAGAAAACTTGCTGGGCCTTCAAGACGCCATCTATAACGTGGTCTACGAAAGCGTGCACAGCTTCGGGGGCTCGATCAGCGCCGAGCACGGCGTGGGCCAGCTCAAGCGCGATATCCTCCCGCGCTACAAGGACCCCGTCGAGCTCGCCCTGATGAAGCGCATCAAACAGGCGCTGGACCCGCATGGCTTGATGAATCCGGGCAAAGTGCTGAACTGACTCAAAAGGCCGGAAAACAATACTTTCCGCCGAATGGGTTTTTTATTTTATGAATTGCGCGGTATGCTACGGCGCTTGCCGCTTTATGTATGGCCGAGGGTGTGCAAGCAATGCATTCCCTCGGTTTTTCAAAGGAATTCGTTCATGCCGCACCCAACCGATATGTATTATCGGAATTCTTTCTTTTATATTCTGACCCAGATCATAGGCGTGTCCGTATTGTTGGGCTGGCTGGCGTACAGCGTACAGTATTCCAGCCTGGATATGGCACTGACGGCGCGGTTTTTTGATGCGGCCAGCCATGCCTTCCCCCTGCGCGAACAATGGTTGGCGCAGGCGCTGGCGACTGCGGCGACCTGGTTTGTCATGCCTGCCCTGATCGTCGTGACAGGTGTAATGGCCTTGCGCAGCGGCCGCGGCCAAGCCGCGCAATCCACCCGGGCCGTGCTCTGGACCTTGTTTGCCGTGTTTTGCCTGACGCCGCTGCTGGTCTGGGCGCTCAAGCATGGCACAGCCTTGCCCCGACCGTTTTTCCTGGCGGTATTCGGCGGCACCGGACAGCTTCCCAACACCTTCTGGGCTTTCGGTGGCGTGCCGGCCGGAGGCGCCTTGCCCAGCAGCCACGCGGCTGTAGGCTATTCTTTGTTCGGCCTGTATTTCGCCGGATGGGCACTTAACCGGCCGCGTTTGCGCTGGCTGGGCCTGGTGCTGGCCATTGTCGCCGGTGTGGCTCTGAGCGTGTTGCGGATCAGCCAGGGCGCTCATTTCCTGAGCGAAACAATCTGGTCGGCCGCCGTGGCCTGGCTTTTGTGCAGCCTGCTTTTTTATCCCCTGGTGGTTACGCGCCACCGCAAGGCCGCGACCGATACGACAGACTACACACTCGATGAAATCTGGCGGCATTTGTCCATTGTTCAAGTGCAGCGCCGCAACACCCTGACCGCCTACGGCGTATTGTTCGTTTGCCTGCTGCCGTTCCTGTCCTCGGCCTGGCCGCACGACTCCTGGGTGCATCTAACGGTGCAGTGGGTGGGGCTGGCATTGATTCTGGTTGCAATGCTTGGGCGCTGCTGGTGCATGCTGTATCTGGGCGGGCGCAAGGGCGCCGAACTGATACACCAAGGGCCTTACTCCATCAGCCGCAATCCCCTGTACTGGTTTTCCATGACCGCCGTGGTAGGCATAGGCGCCCAGTCCGGCAGCATCCTGTTGGGACCCATCCTGGCCTTGTTCGTGTATGCCGTCTTCAACAATGTGATCGACGAAGAAGAGCGCTTGCTGCGCAAGGTGTTCGGGCCGAAGTTCGGCGAGTACTGCGCCAAGGTGCCGCGTTTTGGCCCCAAATTGTCGAATTGGCAAAGCAAAGACGAAGTGACCGTGTCCGTATCGGGACTCTGGAACACCATTCGCGATGCCCTGCCGTATTTCCTGGCATTGCCTCTGTTCGCATTGATCGGCTGGGCGCAAGCTTCGGGATGGTTGCCCGTGCTGATACGCCTGCCCTGATGAAGGTCCTTTCCCACGGATTCGCAATCAGCCGCTCGAAATGTCCGCGACCAGTGATATTCGCGCCGCCCCGCAAGCATGCAAAAACCGCTGGCCTGCAGGCATGCAAAAAACGTTGCCCTATGGGCATGTAAAAACCACAGACTCATAAGCCTGCAAAAAATCGCCCCATAACCGCCCAAAAAGCTCCAACGCAAGCGGGGGTGGCGGCCCAGGCGGGGTGAGCGAGCTTGAGTCCGCCGCGGCCGGCGCCTGGATCGGGATGCAAGGGAGCGGTTGTTTGAGCGTCAAGGGTGTCCACAGCCCGGGGGGCTGTGGACGACGCGAGTTCCGCGACCGCCCGATCCAGGCGCCGGCCGCGGGCAGTCCTGGCAAAGCCAGGACCGGACGATGCGAGCACCACCCCGCCTGGGCCGCCACCCCCGCGTCTTAAGAACAAAGAAGAACAAAGAAGAACAAAGAACGCGAATAATAGGCGACCACAAGGCCCGTCCCCTACGTCTTAGCCGGAAGAATCATCCCAGCACACTCTCCCAGGCTGATAGTCGGATACCCGGGCTTTTGGCACCTGGCCCGCAAAATCACTTCGTCGTTGTCTTGCAGGAATACACGCTGCTCCCCCCAAGGCAACCGCACCGGATCCTTGCCGCCGTGGTTCAGCTCGAGTATCGATCCCGCCTGGTCCGGCCCAGGGCCCGAAAGAGTACCCGTGCCGAACATATCGCCCGCCTGCAAATTGCAGCCATTGACGGTATGGTGAGCCACCAGTTGCGCGACATTCCAGTAAGCATCCTTGAAATTGCTCTGCGACAGCCGCGCCGGCTTCGCCTTCGCGGCACGCGACTGTTCAGTGGTAAGCAGAATTTCCAGGCCTATGTCGAAGGCGCCCGCGGCTGAATTGATGGCCGAAGACAAATAAGGCAGCGGTTGCGGATCGGACGCCTCGCGCGTGAATTCGGTGCGGAATGGCGCCAGCGCTTCCAGAGTTACGATCCAGGGCGAAATAGTGCTGGCGAAATTCTTGGACAAAAATGGGCCCAGAGGCTGGTATTCCCAGGCCTGGATATCGCGGGCCGACCAGTCATTCAGTATGCACAGCCCAAATACATGGGACTCGGCCTGGTCGATGCCAATGCGTTCACCCTGAGGGTTGCCCTGGCCGACAAAAATGCCCAGCTCAAGCTCATAGTCCATGCGCTGGCATGGCCCGAAGCCCGGCTTCGCGCCCTCGCTGGCGGGGCGTGTCTGCCCAACCGGCCGTGGAAATTTCTGGCCCGATACCCCAATGCTCGAGGCCCGGCCGTGGTAGCCGATAGGGACCCACTTGTAATTGGGCAGCAAGGGATTGTCGGGGCGGAATTGCTTGCCGACCGACGTCGCGTGATGCAGGGAAATGTAAAAATCGGTGTAGTCGCCGATATGGGCCGGAACATCGAATTCCGCTTTGGACTGGGCACTCAGCAGCGGTTCCAGGAGCTTTTGCTGCGCCGCCCCTGAGCGCAGGGCTCTGGACAAGGCCAGCCGCAGCGCCGACCAGTGCGCCTGGCCCAGACTCATGAGCGCATTCAGGCGATCGCCCGTGCAGGCGTTCAGCGCTTCGGCCGCCAGGCCCGTAAATGGCCGGGCCTGCGCCAGCGCGGCCAGATCGAGAATCTGATCGCCGATGGCTACGCCGGGGCGAAAGCTCTGCGAACCGGCGCGTTCGCGGAAAATGCCGAAAGGCAGGTTTTGTATGGGAAAGCCGTTGTGTTCGACATTGGCCGACTCGACCCAGCTTTGGAGTTGCGGGTCGTGGGTTTCGTTCAAGTGGGACATCGTTGCATCCTGTTTGTTATGCCTTGGAGGGATTGAAGTGCTTTTTCAATCCTTGCCAGGCTTGATAGTAGTTGCCTTGCAGCGCGGGCGAAGCCAGCGCGGCGGCGGTTGGGCGTATGACGCGGCGCGTTTCGAACATGAAAGCCATGGTATCGCGGATATAGTGCGGCTGGCTGATGTCGGCCGTCGAGGCTTTTTCGAAGGTTTCGGCATCCGGGCCATGAGGCGTCATGCAGTTGTGCAGGCTGGCGCCTCCAGGCAGGAATCCTTCGGCCTTGGCATCGTAGACGCCCTGGATCAAGCCCATGAACTCGCTGGCGACATTGCGATGGAACCAGGGCGGGCGGAAGGTGTTTTCCATAGCCAGCACGCGTGGCGGAAAAATGGCGAAATCCATATTGGCCGTGCCTGGAGTGTCGGAAGGCGAGGTCAGTACGGTAAAAATGCTGGGATCGGGATGATCGTAGCTGATCGAGCCTATGGCATTGAAGCGGCGCAGATCGTATTTGTAGGGGGCGTGGGTGCCGTGCCAGGCTACGACGTCGAGCGGCGAATGATCGATTCGGGCGCGCCAGAAACCGCCGGTAAATTTGGCGTAAAGCGCGAAATCGCCTTCGAGATCTTCATACCAGGCCACGGGGGTCTTGAAGTCGCGCGCATTGGCCAGGCAATTGGAACCGATAGGGCCGAGCTCGGGCAGGCGCATGGCGGCGCCGAAATTTTCAAGCAAATAGCCACGTGCGGAAGGGTCGATAAGCGTGACGCGAAAACGTACGCCGCGCGGGATGACGGCGATTTCGCAGGGCTCGATATCGATCAGCCCGAGTTCGGTGGCCAGGCGCAGGCGGCCTTCTTGCGGCACGATCAGCATTTCGGCATCGGCATTGTAGAAATAACTGTCTTGCATGGAGCGGTTGGCCACATACAGATTTATGCTCACGCCGGTGTGGTCGTCGGGATTGCCGTTGCCCGCCCAAGTGCGAATGCCATGGATGAAGTCGGTGGGCTCGGCCGGTATGTCCAGCGGATCCCAGCGCAACTGGTTTGGTGTGACCGGGCCGTCGCCGAATGTATTCAGCCAGCTTGCGATGTCTGTGCACGCTTCAAACGGCTGCTGTACGGCGGCCGGACGAATCCGGTATAGCCAGGAGCGGCGGTTTTCGGCGCGGGGGGCGGTAAACGCGGTCCCGGACAACTGCTCGGCGTAGAGTCCATAGGGGCAAACCTGGGGTGAGTTGCTGCCCGCGGGCAGCGCTCCGGGCAGTGCCTCGGTGGCGCAATGATTGCCGAATCCGGTTTGATACTGAAGTGTACTCATCGAAAATGTTCCTAAAACGAATTTGCCGGGCTGGGTTCGGGGGCCTGCGGGCGTTATCCGCCGTTCTGAATCGTGTTGCGCGCCTTTTGCAAGGCATCGCGAACAATGTCCAGATCGCCGATATGGTTGGCCAGGAGCAGAACCAGCGCGGCATTCATGGCGTGGCTTTGTTCTGTGCTGAGGTCGCGATGCGCTTCGATCAGGTGTTCGTAGAAGTCATCGGGTACCGCAAAATTGGATTGAGTATTTAGTGTATGCATGAGTCGCTAACTCTGGTTGAAACCCATCGCCCGCAGCAAGGCCGCCTGGATATCCGAAGCATCGCAATGATGCCAGCGGGCGGCCAGATGCTGGTCGGGGCGGATCAGGTAGCTGGTTTGTTCGAGTGCGCCGTAGCGTTCGGCCAGGATCGATTCATGGTCGACGACCGCCTGGAATCCTGCCGGCACCGGCAGTGCGTGGGCTTCGGGACCCAATACGAAAACGACTTTCAGGCCTGCGGGATTTTCCTGTAGCCGTGCCAGTTCTTGCAGCGTTGCAGCCGGAGGCAGTTGCGCAAGGCAAAAGACGGCAAGGACGAATCGCCCGTCCAACTGGCCCAGCCACCAGTCGCGACGGCCCTGTACCAGGATGGGCGCGTCGGGCGCCACGCCGCCCAGGGGCAGGCCTGGCATGAAACTGTCGGTATCGGGCGTATTGAGGGGCGAGTCGGAATAAAACGTGGGCGTCGAAAGGCGCCCGCTATTGACCAGCTTGCGGGCGAATTCAAATTGCTTGGCCAGTTTCAAGACCGTATTCCTGAATAACAGGCTGATTTCGCTTTTGGGCGTAATGAAATCGGTGGAGCGCGATGAGTGCTGAATATTTTCGTCGGCGGCTTTTTCGCGTTCCGCCGCGTAAGTAGCGATCAGGGATTCGGGAGCCAGGCCCTGGGTGACCAGGTGCAGTTTCCAGGCGAGATTGTCGGCATCCTGCACGCCGCTGTTGGCGCCGCGGGCGCCGAAAGGCGAGACGCGATGAGCGGCGTCGCCGGCAAACAGAATCCGCCCGTGCTGGAATCGGTCCATGCGTTCGCACGCAAAGGTATAGATGCTGACCCATTCGAGCTCGAAATTCACGTCTGCGCCAAGCAGCGCCTTGATGCGTGGCAGCACATTTTCCGGCTTGACCTCTTCAACGGGATCGGCGTTCCAGCCCAGTTGGAAGTCGATGCGCCAGATGTTGTCGGGCTGGCGGTGGAGCAGTACGGACTGATTGGGATGAAAGGGTGGGTCGAACCAGAACCAGCGCTCGGTCGGGAACTCGGCATCCATCCTGACATCGGCAATAAGAAAGCGGTCGTGGAAAATCCGGCCGTGGCTTTCCTGGCCGATCATTTTGCGCAAGGGTGAACGAGATCCGTCGCAGGCAAGCAGCCAGTCGGCGATCAATGTATAGGGGCCGTCGGGGGTGTCGACAGTGAGCTCGACATGGTCGCTGTGGTTCTTGACCGCGACGGCCTTGTGTTTCCAGCGCAATTCGATGTTGGGGTGCCGGGCGGCGTGCTGGTACAGGAAGCCTTCGCAATAGTACTGCTGCAGATTGATGAAGGCGGGCCGCCTGTGGCCTTGCTCGGGTAGCAGGTCGAAGCGCCAGACTTCCTCGTTTTTGAAGAAGATCTTGCCTACATTCCAGGACACGCCTTTGTCGACCATGTTCTGGCCGACGCCAAGGCGATCCCAGACATCGAGCGTGCGTTTGGCAAAACAGATGGCGCGGGATCCCGTGGACAGACGGTAGTCGTCATCGACGACCACGACCTTGCTGCCGCGTTGGGCAAGGTCGATTGCCGTGCTCAGGCCGACAGGGCCGGCTCCGACCACGACGATCGGATGGCGATTTTCTGCCTGAGCGGGCTGTGGCCGGTAAGCGAATTCCAGCGCCTGATAATCGATGTCGCCCACATCCATGCTCCTGTTTTGTTTTTTTTGCGGATTAATTGCCTTCGAGTTGCTTCCACATTTCGATATCGCGTTCGGCGGTCCAGATACGGGGATCGTCATAGCCGGTGGCTTCGTCGTAGGCGCGTGAAACGTCAAACGGCATGCAATGGTCGAAAATCACCCAATTGGCGTAGCGCGGCTTCATGAAATCGTAGGTTTCGCGATAAATCGCCTTGAGGTCTTTGCCTTCGGCGACCCCGTTGTTTACACACGTGTAGAGGTCGGTCAGGAATGCGCGCGTACCGGCCAGGCCTTTGCGGACTTCGTCGGCCGATTTCAGGGCCGGGCCGCGACCCGGCACCATTTTCTCGGCATTGAAACCGGCCAGGGTATCCAGCGTGTAGGGCCATTCGCGGAAATAGCAGTCGCCGGCATAAGGCGTGGACTGGTATTCGACCAGATCGCCGGCAAACAGGATTTTTTGCTCGGGCAGCCAGGCGATCGTGTCACCCTTTGTGTGGCCGCGCCCGACTTGCATGATCTGCACTTCAAGATTGCCCAGATTGACCGTCATTTCGCCTTCGAAGGTTATGGTCGGCCAGGTCAGCCCAGGCGGAATGGATTCGACATTGCGGAACAGGCGCGGGAAACGCGCGATTTCGCTCGCTTTGTCTTGTTCGCCGCGCTCGACGATCAGATCGTGGGTGTCGCGGCTGGCGAGGATTTCCTGGGCATTGTAGGCAGACGCTCCGAAAACGCGCACCGCGTGGTAGTGCGACAGCAAAATGTATTTGACCGGCTTGTCGGTGACTTCCTTGATGCGGCGAATCACGTCCTGGGCCATGACAGGCGTGGCTTGTGTATCGATGACCATGACAGCATCGTCGCCAATGATGATCCCTGTGTTGGGGTCGCCTTCGGCGGTATAGGCATAGGCGTTATCGGATAGTTTTTCGAACGAAACGACTTTGTCTTCCATGTCGGCGTGCGAGGCGAATTGTTTGCTCATGTGAGGTCTCCAGTTAATGGGAAAAATATAGCCGATAATTCGTTTTTGTGCAATGCATTTGTTATAAACGAATATTAGCCGGGCTAATTGCGCTGACAGCGCGGACAGTAATAAGTCGCTCTTTGCCCTTGGACAATGCGGCGTATGGGTGTCTGGCAGACGGGGCAAGGCTGGCCGGCACGCTCGTAAACGGCTGCGTGCAGTGCGAAATAAGCTCCCGGCTCGCCGCTGGCGTCGACGTAGTCGCGCAAGGTGCTGCCGCCGGACGCGAGCGCATCTTCCAGCGTTTGCCGTATAGAGGCGAACAGTCGCGTGCAGCGAGTCAGGGACAGTTTGCCGGCGCTGGTTTGCGGATTGATGCGCGCCTTGAACAGCGACTCCGAGGCGTAGATGTTGCCCACGCCGACGACGGCATTGCCCGCCAGCAATGCCTGTTTGATTGAAAGCGTCTTGCCGCGCAGATGTCGATGCAGCCAGTCAGGGCTGAACAGAGGGTCGAAGGGTTCTATGCCCAGCTTGGCAAGCAGGGGGTGGCCGGCCAGGGGCCCGTCTTCAGCGCCATGCCACAGCACCGCGCCGAAGCGGCGCGGGTCGTGCAATAGAAAGCGCGCGCTTTCAAACAGCCATTCGGCGTGATCGTGCTTGCGCCGGGGCTCATCGAGCGTCACGCGCCGCAATGAGCCGGACATGCCCAGGTGGACAATCTGTGTACCATGGTCAAAGTTGATCAGCAGGTATTTGCCGCGGCGTTCGCAACTTTGCACGACCTTGCCGCTGATGATTTCGGGCAGTCCGGGCGGGATCGGCCAGCGCATGCGCGATTCGTGCACAATGAATCGGGTCAGTATCCGACCCGGCATAACCGTCGCAATTCCGCGACGGGTCGTTTCGACTTCTGGTAGCTCAGGCATGAGGGGGTGCTAAGATCTCTCAATCTTCGTATGTAATTTCGCCATTTTGCGTCCGTATTACGGGCACAACGGCAGTGGTTCGAGTGAATGAAACTATCAATTTCCTTGTCTTCAGTAACATTTGTCGGTTTGTGTCTGCTGCTGTCTTTTGCCGCCCAGGCCCGGCAAACCGAGCACTCGCGCAAACAAACCGAACTGATTCGGCTTCGAGAGGGCAAGTTGCCCGATGTTAGCCTGACGGCGGATATCCTCTATCGCGTGCTGGCGTCGGAAATAGGCGCGCAGCGAGGCCAGTACGATCTGGCAAGCCAGACCATGCTGGATCTTTCCAAGGATACCTCGGATCCACGTTTGGCTAAACGGGCGTTTCAGTTTTCCATGGCCGATCGCGATATGCCGCGTGCCCTGGCGGCCGCGCGCGAGTGGGCGCGACTGGCACCCGACGACCCCGAGGCCGTAGCGTCTTCATTGGCGCTGGCGGCGTCCAATGGCCAGACGGCGGGCTTGGCCGGCGCGCTTTGGGCTCGCATCGACAAGGCGCAGGATAAAGACAGGGCAATTGGGCAGGCGGCCGCTGTAGTCGGCAAAATGAGCGACAAGAAAATGGCGCTCGATGTCCTGGATAAAGCCTTGCATGATCCGGTGCGTTCCTTGCCCGTGGCGCATCTGGCCCTGGCTGACGCCGCCTGGGCGGCCGGCGATCCCGACCGCGCGCTGTCCGAAGCGCAGCAGGCCCTGGCGCTGGATCCGAATTCCGAGCCGGCCGCGCAAAGAGTGCTTGAATATGGCTTGAAGGTCGATCCGGGGGCGGCGATCAATGCGGCGCGGGTGTATGCCGAAAAGCATCCCGAAGCGCGCAAATTGCAGCTGATGCTGGCTGCTCGCCTGACCGACCGCAAGGATTTTGACGGTGCCTTGGCGCAGGTTGCAAAAATGCGCCAGCGCGCTCCCGAGGATTTCGATCTGCTTTACACCGAGGCAGAGGTCAATTTTCGCGCCGAACGCTATAGCCGCGCCGAATCGCTGCTGAATGAATACATCAGCATCCAGACGCAGCGCCGCATATCGATCAACGACAATGCCACCAACGCGGCCGCGGACGCTTCCGACGCCAGGCTGCTGCTGGTGCAAATTGCCGAAAAGCAGGGGCGCCTGAATGATGCAATCCGTCAACTGGGTCTTATCGACGACCCCACGCTGCGGTTTCAGGCCCGCATCCATCAGGCCGTACTGCAGGCCCGCCTTGGCAATCTGTCCGCGGCGCGCGGCACGATTGCGGCGCTCAAGCCGCAGGACAATCACGAGCGGACGGTCATCGCGCTTACCCTGTCGTCGATTTACCGCGACGCGGGACGCACCGGCGAGGCCACCGAGGTGCTGGTCAATGCCAACAAGGCCATGCCCGATACTTCCGAGATCATGTACGACCTGGGCATGATGTACGAGCGGCAGGGCAAGTTCGACGACTTCGAAAAGCTCATGCTGCGCGTTATCCAGATCAGCCCGAACAATGCCAATGCCTATAACTCTTTGGGCTATACCTACGCCGACCAGAATATTCGCCTGGATGAAGCGCAGGATCTGCTCGAGCATGCCCTCGATCTGGAGCCGGACAATCCATTCATTCTGGATAGCGTGGGCTGGTATCTTTATCGAACGGGCGACAACAAGGTGGCATTGGACTACCTGCAGCGGTCTTATGCGCTGTTGCCGTCGGCCGATGTGGCGGCCCATCTGGGCGAAGTGCTGTGGAAGCTCAAGCGATTCGACGAGGCCAAGAAAATATGGCGTGCGGGCCTGGCCAAGGACGCCAAGAACGACGCCTTGCTGAAAACGATCAAGCGCTTCGAGGTGAAGCTTTGATGCGCCTGTATCGTGCCTGGCTGGTTTTTTGTCTGGCAGGTTTGCTGGCGGCCTGCGCCACGCCGCACAGAATCACTGATGCGGGCGGCGCCCAGGCTTTTGAACGGACCGGCCGGTTTGCCGTCAGCGTGATGCGCGACAACGGCAAGCAGCAGGCTGTGCAAGGCGGTTTTGCCTGGCGCGACGATGGACAAACGCTCAGGCTCGATCTGGCCAATCCCCTGGGTAATACCCTTGCCCGCGTGCAGGTATCTCCTGGCTATTCGGTTCTGACGCGATCCGATGGGTCGCAGGAACAGGCGAGCGATCCCGATGGATTGGTCGAGCAAGTCCTGGGCAGCGCCATTCCCGTGGAGGGTTTGCGCGACTGGCTGCGGGGCCGCACGGGCGCGGTGCTGAACCTGGAAAAAAACCAGGCGGGTCAAGTCACGGGCTTCCAGCAGAACGGCTGGCGGGTCGCGCTGTCGCGCTATGATTCGCTTGGCCCCAGGCTGTTGCAGCTCAATCGCAATGATTCCAACCAGCGCATCAGCGTGCGTCTGGTTGTCGATGGCACGTAGCCGGGGTCTTGAGTGACGCTGTACGATGTTCCCGCGCCTGCCAAGCTCAATTTGTTCCTGCATGTCGTCGGCCGGCGCGACGATGGCTACCATTTGCTGCAGACGGCGTTTCGGTTCATCGACCTGTGCGATGTGCTTCATTATGAAAAACGCAGCGACGGCCGGATAGTCTGCGAGGGCCCGAATCCCGATCTGGCTCACGAAGATGACTTGGTCGTGCGCGCCGCCCGGGCGCTGCAGCGGGCAACAGGCACCCCGTACGGGGCGCAGATCAGCTACCGGAAAAACATTCCATCGGGTGCGGGCCTGGGCGGCGGGTCGAGCGATGCCGCCACGACTTTGTTGGCCCTGAACCGCTTGTGGCAAACCGGCTTGAATCGGCGTGAACTCATGGCGCTGGCTTTGCCTTTGGGGGCCGATGTCCCGGTTTTCATTTTCGGCCAGCCGGCCTTTGCGGAAGGGATAGGCGAAATATTGTCGCCGCTCACCCTGCCCGAGCGAGCTTATGTGGTGATTCAGCCGCGCCAGCAGGTGCCCACTGCGGGTGTATTCTCGGCCCCTGAATTGACAAGGAATTCCCCGTCTGTCAGAATTACGGTCTTTGCTGATTGGCAAAAAGTCGAAGCTAAAAAAGAAGGGTTGTTGGCCGCTTGCGTTTTTGATGAAAAAACGGCCGGGGCGGTGCGCAATACCGGGTATTTTGGCCGCAACGACTTGGAGCCGGTGGTTTGCAGCAGGTATCCGCGCGTACGCGAAGCCGCCTTGCGGTTGGGGCAGTTGGGTATCGATGCTCGAATGACCGGGTCTGGCGCCTGTTTTTTCGTTGAGTTTGTAACGTTGGAACAGGCCCGGCTGTGTCAGCAGGAAATTGTCGTTAAAATACCTTGCAGCAATTCCGGCAAGGAAGCGGTGATTGAAAATACATGGGCTTGCCCGGGTTTGCTTGATCATCCATTACGATACTGGGTACACAGTTAATTGGGGAATCGCCAAGCTGGTTAAGGCACTGGATTTTGATTCCAGCATGCGAAGGTTCGAATCCTTCTTCCCCAGCCACTTTTTCCAAGCCTTGAAGGCTTTGCAGTTAATACATGAAGCTGTTGAGTCGGCCCCGGGTGGGGTGCTGGTCAACAGCTTTGTTGTTTAACGCCACGGAATCTCTACCGTCCATCATGACAAACGACAGATTCATGATTTTTACAGGCACTGCCAACACTCGCTTGGCAGTCGATGTGGTCAATCATCTCGATATGTCCCTCGGGAAGATGACCGTAGGCCGCTTCTCCGACGGGGAGGTCATGGTTGAAATCAATGAAAATGTCCGCGGCAAAGACGTTTTCGTGCTGCAGCCCACGTGCGCTCCGACTAACGACAACCTGATGGAAATCATGGTCATGGTCGATGCATTGCGCCGTGCCTCGGCAGGCCGCATTACCGCCGCGATTCCTTATTTCGGCTATGCCCGCCAGGATCGCCGGCCGCGCTCGGCTCGTGTCTCGATTTCGGCCAAGGTCGTCGCCAATATGTTGCAGGTGGTGGGTGTCGATCGCGTCATGACCATGGATCTGCACGCCGACCAGATTCAGGGCTTTTTCGATATTCCCGTCGATAACGTCTATGCGGGGCCTATTTTGCTGGGCGACATCTGGCGTCGCAACTATAGCAATCTGGTGGTGGTTTCGCCCGATATCGGCGGTGTGGTGCGGGCCCGGGCCCTGGCCAAGCAGCTCGAGGTCGATCTGGCCATTATCGACAAGCGCCGTCCGCGCGCCAACGTGTCCGAAGTCATGAACATTATTGGCGAGGTCGATGGCCGCAATTGCATCATCATGGACGACATGGTCGATACCGCCGGCACTCTGTGCAAGGCTGCGCAGGCTCTTAAAGAACGTGGCGCCCTGTCGGTCTATGCCTATTGCACCCACCCCGTCCTGTCGGGCGAGGCGGTCGGGCGTATAGCCGCTTCGGAAATCGACGAGCTGGTGGTGACCGATTCGATTCCATTGTCGGACGCCGGGCGCGACTGCGGCAAGATTCGCCAACTGTCGTGCGCTTCGTTGCTGGGTGAAACCATTTTACGTATTTCCAACGCCGAATCAGTCAGTTCCCTGTTCGTCGATTAAACCTATTCGCTGTCTGCTGGTCGCGGCAGATAGCGGTTCCTCGCAGCGTGATTCACGCCGCGTTTTTTAATCGGGCTTCAAGCCCACTGTCATTTGGAGTTTTTCCATGAAATTCAACGCCACTTCGCGTAGCGAACAGGGTACGAGTGCGAGCCGCCGCCTGCGCCACGCTGGCCGTGTTCCCGCCATTGTCTACGGCGGTACTGCCCAGCCTCTGAGCATCGAGCTCGACCACAATGAAATCTATCATGCCCTGCGCAAAGAATCGTTTCACGCATCGATTCTGACGATGGATCTGGGCGGTAAAACCGAACAGGTATTGTTGCGCTCTGTGCAATGGCACCCCTACAAGCAGCAGGTCCTGCACGTCGACTTCCAGCGTGTCGATGCGACGCAAGCCCTGCACACCAAAGTGCCCTTGCACTTCGTCAATGCCGAGCTGTCGCCTGCCGTCAAGCTTAGCGGAGCCATTGTCAGCCATGTCGTGACCGAGCTTGAAATCACTTGCCTGCCTGCGAACCTGCCCCAGTTCATCGAAGTCGACCTCGGCCAGCTCCTGGGCGGCGCGATTCTGCACTTGTCCGACATTACCTTGCCCAAGGGCGTGGTCTATGTGCCGCATGGCAGCGATGCCAACCCGGCCCTGGCCGCGGCGCACCTCAAAGCGGGTAGCGACAGCTCAGACGATGCAGCTCCGGCCGCTGAAGCTCCTGCCGCCGACAAGCCGGTCGAATAAAGCCCGGTGCCGCATGCCAAACTCCCGGTTTGGCGCAAACCCCTGCTCAGCGTGGCTGGCAGGGGTTTTGCTTTGATCCGTCTTTGAATCCTTGCTGTATTTTGTCCGCTTTGCCTGCCGCTTATGACACTTCCTATACGCCTGATTATTGGCCTGGGTAATCCCGGCCCCGAGTATGAAACCACGCGTCATAACGCGGGCTTCTGGCTGGCAGATCATCTGGCCGATGACTTGAAGGCCGGTTTTGCGCTTGAGAAGGCTTTTTCCGCTTCAGTGGCCAAGGCCCGTTTCGAAGGCGAGGCCGTCATCCTGGCCAAGCCCATGACCTTTATGAATCGTTCCGGCCAAGCGGCGGGCGCGCTCATGCGCTTTTACAAGCTCGTGCCCGAGCAAGTCCTGGTATTGCACGACGAACTGGACCTGCTGCCGGGCAATGTCAAGCTCAAGCAGGGTGGGGGGCATGCCGGCCACAATGGTTTGCGCGACATTCAATCGGCCTTCGGCAGCCCGGACTTCTGGCGCTTGCGCGTGGGGATAGGCCATCCGCGCACTCTTGGGCTGGCCCAGCAGGTAGCTGCCTTTGTGCTCAATCCACCGCGGCGCGACGAGCTGAGCGAAATAGAAGGCGTCATCGATCGTTGCCGGGCAATTGCTCCGGCCTTGCTGCGGGGCGAATTCACCCAGGCCATGAGCCAATTGCACGAGGCCAATCGTGGCTGAAGCCCAAGGAACTCGTGCATTGCGATTTCGAGACGAGTTTCGGGAGTTCTGGCGGTTTTTGAAACGCCCGGGCTTTGCCCCGCGCCTGCCTGGGCGGGCGGCAAGCGATGGCTGGTGGGAAGACTGGTTTCCAGGCTTGTCGTTTTGGCGCCTGCTGCAATGGGCGGCCTTTTTATGGGTCGTGAACCTGTTTGTCCTGGGGCCCATTGCCGCGACCGCGGCAAGCCTGGGAGGGGCCGGACACAGGCTCGATATACACCGTATTCCGTGGCTGCAGGCGCTGATCTGGGCGCCGATTGTCGAGGAACTGGTTTTTCGCTATGGCTTGAGGCATATTGCACAAGCCCTGTGGCTGGTGCCGGCGGCGGTTGTCGCGCTGGTGCTGGGGCCGCGCTGGGGCACCATACTGTTGCTGGCGGCCATATTGTTGCTGTGCTGGCTGCCGTATTTGAAAGGCCGCAACAATGCGCCCGTGCGCCTGAACTGGCTCGCGCGGGCGCGTCGACCCATGGCCTGGGGGCTGCGGCTTCGTTATCGCCGCTGCTTTCCATGGGTTTTTTATGCATCGTCGGTGTTGTTCGCGGGTGTCCATCTGAATAATTTCTCGCTCCACCTCACGCCGTATTGGCTCATGCCCCTGCTGGTATTGCCGCAATGGCTGACAGGCCTGGTACTCGGGTGGCTGCGGGTTCGCCGCGGCATCGGCGCCTCGATGCTGCTGCACGGCCTGTTCAACGGCGGCCCGCTGCTGGTGGTGTGGATTGCGTTGCACACGGTTCCGCAAATGCTCACCTGAAGGTTTGGCGCCGGCAGGGTTGCGCTGGCCGGAGGCACCAGACTATTTGGTGCCCATCACGTAAAATGCTGTTCTTTATTTGTTTTTCAGAAATTTCAGGATACTCATGGCTCTGCAATGCGGCATTGTTGGTTTACCCAACGTCGGAAAATCCACTCTCTTCAACGCTTTGACCAAGGCCGGCATTGCCGCTGAGAACTATCCGTTTTGCACCATCGAGCCGAATGTCGGCGTGGTCGAGGTGCCCGACGCGCGCCTGTCGGCTTTGGCCGACATCGTCAAGCCCGAGCGCATCCTGCCCGCGGTGGTCGAGTTCGTCGATATCGCCGGCCTGGTGGCGGGCGCATCCAAAGGCGAGGGCCTGGGCAACCAATTCCTGGCCAATATCCGGGAAACCGATGCCATTGTGCATGTGGTGCGCTGCTTCGAAGATGAAAATGTCATTCACGTTGCAGGCAAGATCGATCCGCTGTCCGATATCGCCGTCATCAATACCGAGTTGGCGCTGGCCGACCTGGCTTCGGCCGAAAAAGCCCTGCATCGCTACCAGAAAACCGCGCGCGCGGGCGACAAAGACGCCATCAAAATGGTGGCCTTGCTCGAAAAGATCATGCCGGTGCTCGACGAGGCCCGCCCCATTCGCTCTCTCAAGCTCGATGCCGATGACTTGCTGCTGATCAAGCCCCTGTGCTTTATTACCGCCAAGCCGGCCATGTATGTGGCCAACGTCAAGGAAGGCGGCTTCGAGAACAATCCCCATCTGACGGCCGTGCAAGAGTATGTCGCTGCTGAAAATGCGCCGGTCGTGGCGGTATGCGCGGCGGTGGAAGCCGAAATCGCCGATCTCGACGATGAAGACAAAGGCGTGTTCCTGGCCGATATCGGCATGGATGAGCCCGGCCTGAATCGCGTGATACGCGCGGGTTTTCGCCTGTTGGGCCTGCAAACCTACTTTACCGCGGGCGTCAAGGAAGTGCGCGCCTGGACCATTCATATCGGCGATACGGCTCCGAAGGCGGCGGGCGTGATCCATACCGATTTCGAGCGTGGCTTCATTCGCGCCCAGACCATCGCCTACGACGACTTCATTGCCTGCAAAGGCGAGCAGGGCGCCAAGGAGGCCGGCAAAATGCGTTCCGAAGGCAAGGAATACGTGGTCAAGGACGGCGACGTGCTGAATTTCCTGTTCAACGTTTAAGCCTACTATTGCAAGCGCCCGGGCCCGCGGCGCTGTTCCATAACAAGTGCCGGGTGCGCGCCTGGCAGGGGTTTTTCGCGGCCTATGCAATGGCCCCCGTTGACATTTGCCTGGGACGAAGGCACGATAAGCAACTTATCGGGATCCTGCACGCATAAATAATTATCTGAGGGGCGATTCCCCGTATGGGTATGATGGCGCAACCATGAATTTCCAAAGTATGAAATTCCGTCTCATCGCCCTGGGTGCGGTGCTGGTTATTCTGGGCCTTATTTTGCGGCTTGCTGTCGGCTTGCCGTTTGCGCAAGAACAATTGCGCGACCTGGTCGCCGCCCAGCAATTGTCGATCGCATCCTATATTGCAAGCGATATCAATCAGCGCGTGGTCGAACGCCGTTCGCTGATCAGCGAACTTGCCGCGGTCGTCCCGCTTTCCCTTGTGCAGCGCCCGGATGAACTCGCCGCGTGGTTCAAGGATCGGGAGCGTTTGAACCCCTTGTTCAGCGGGCTGCGGGCGATACGGCCGGACGGCGGGGTACTGGCTGCCTATCCCGCCCTGGGTGGACAATCACAGCACGTTTTTTTCGGCGAAAAATGGTTTCAGGCGGCACTTGTGGCCGATGCGCCGGTGATGAGCCGGCCGCAGCGCGATCCGGCGAATGGACAGCCCATTATCATTATGGCGACGCCGGTGCGCGATGCCGACCATCGTGTCGTGGCGGTGCTGGCGGGCGTCACGGCGCTGGACGGGCCGGGTTTCCTTGGGCGGCTTAAGGAAACCCGCTTGGGCACGACGGGCGGCTTTCTGCTGATTTCACCGGCCGACAAGCTGTTTGTCGGCTCCAGCGATCCTTCCATGATGCTCACGCCCACTCCGCCGCCCGGCGTCAACCTGCTGCACGACCGTGCCATGGCGGGCTACCGAGGCACTGGCGTTACCATCAATGCCCATGGCGTCAAGGAATTGTCGGCCATGGTCAGTGTGCCCAGCACAGGCTGGTTCGTGGTCGCCCGCATGCCGACGACAGAAGCCTTTCAACCGATCGAAGTCCTGCGCGGCATGGTGGTGAAAGGCAGTTTTGTGGCTTTGCTGGTCATGCTGGCTGCGTTGCTGCTGGTCATGCCGCGCATATTGCGGCCCCTGACCGAAACAGCGCACGCGATGCGGCAAATGGCCGACGGCAAACGCGAGCTGGAGCCTTTGCCGGTTCAGCGGGCCGACGAAATTGGCGGCCTGGTGCTGGGGTTCAACTATCTGGTGGGTCGCCTTCGCGAGAAAGAAACCGCGCTCAGGGCGAACGAGGCGAGCATGGAATTCCTTGCGCACCACGACTCGCTGACTGGCCTGTACAACCGGGTGATTCTGGAAGACCGCCTGCTGCAAGCCTTGGCACGAGCCGGCCGCAATAATTCGTGTTTTGCGCTTTTGTTTTTCGATCTCGATTACTTCAAGCCCATCAATGACGACCACGGGCACAATGTGGGCGATGCCGTGCTCGTCCAGGTTGCCACCCGTTTGCTGGAAGGGCGCCGGCGCCTCGATACTGTGGCGCGCCTGGGCGGCGACGAGTTTGTGATTCTGATGACCGATCTCGTCAATATCGACGAGGCGCGCGCCGGCGCCGGGAGTGTGGCGCGCCAATGCCTGGCGGCGATCTGCGAGCCTTACATCATAGACGGCAAAACGTTCAGGCTGAGTGCTTCGATCGGCATTGCCTTGCACAGCGGTTTGTCGGTTTCCAGTTCGCAATTGATGTCGCAAGCGGATATCGCCATGTATCGGGCCAAGCGGGCGGGAAAGAACGGAATCTGTTTCTTCGAAGAAGAAATGGCCGGGATCTCGGCGGCAAAGTCGGTCTCCGCCGTAGCGGATGTATGAGCCGCCGGGTCTCAGATTACTTCGCGTACCGCTTCGCGCAGGCAGGTTTTGAATAGCTCGACCGCCGGACCCTGGCTGTGGCTCGGCCGATGAAAGAAGCCGATGTCGCCGAACACATCCAGGCCTTTTACCGGCAGTACGCTCAACATGCCGGACTCGACAAACGGCATTGCAATGGTGCGCGGCATGAATGCGCAGGTCTTGAAGTCGGACAATAGCGTCAAGTTGGTCAGGACGGACATCGACTCGACCAGATTGTCGGGTGGCGGCAAGCCGGCCTGCGCGAAAAGCCGGTCGGCGGTTTTGCGCAACGATGAATCTGTAGTGGGTAGAATCCAGGGGCAGCCCGCCAGATCGTGCAGGCCCAGGGCTTTCTTTTTGGCCTGGGGGTGCTGGCGGCCGGCCACGACGCACAATTCATCGCGATACAGTGTCTCGGCCGCCACTGTCTGGGCCGAGGCGCGCCAGCTCTGATCATCGGGAATACGCCCCACCACCAGGTCGAGATCGCCGGTGGCGAGTATGGGCAGCAGTTGATCCATTTGCCCTACGCGCAGCGTTACGATGACTTGCGGGGCCTGTGCCTTGAGCCGCGCAATGGCGTGGGGCAGCAAGGATGACGAGGCGGCAATAAGGGTTCCGATGATGACGTGGCCCAGCACACCGGTTTTGTAGGCATTGAGTTCGTCGGTCATGGCACGGAGCTCGGCCAGCAGGGTTTTGGCGCGGCGCCCAATGAGCTCGCCGAATTCGGTGGGAGCAACGCCGCGGTTGCTGCGCACCAGCAGCGGTTCTCCGAACCAGGCCTCCAGTTCGAGAACAACCTTGCTGACTGCCGGCTGTGTCAGATTGAGCGCCTGGGCAGCGTGCAGTATCGACCTGCTTTGCATTACCTGTTCCAGCACCAGCAACTGCGAAAAACGCAGCTTGCGGGCCAGCGCGGTACGATTTAGAAGTAGCGGGTCCATGAGCGGCGTCGATATGTCAGGGTGGTGTGAATAGGCTGGCCGGACTGCATTGCCGCTTGGCGCCGGGCGGACCTCGCCGCCCCGCTACTAGGCTTCGAAACCAAAAAACTCTTGTGCGTTGAGACTGTTGATTTTCTCACGATCGGCGGCATTTAGCCATTCGTTGTCGGCGACCAGCTTGCCTATTTGCTGTTCGCCCAGGGGGAATGGGTAGTCCGACCCCAGCATGACGCGATCCGAGCCCATTACCTCGACAAGCAGGCGCAGCGCGCGCGGATCGAAGACGGCGCTGTCTACGTAGAAACGGTTCAGGTAGCTGGAGGGTGGCTGGGGGCAGTCCTGGCGTACGATGTCGCGGCATTGCCAGGCGTTGTCGACACGTCCCAGCAAAAAGGCAAAGCTGCCGCCGCCATGGGCGAAGCATAGCTTGAGCGATTTTGGTATGCGTTCCAGCGCCCCAGACAAAATCAGCGACAGGATTCCCAACTGGGTTTCCGCCGGCATGGCCACCAGCCAGGGCAGCATCCATTTTTTCATGCGGCCGTCGGTCATCATGTCCCAGGGATGGGCCAGCACCGCAATGTCGTTGAGGGCGCAATGCGTCAGGAACTGCACCAGATGCTCGTCATCGAGGTCGCGCTCGCCCAGGTGGTTGCCGATCTGCACGCCCACATGGCCGCAGGCCTTGGCGCGAGAGGCCTCGCGGCAGGCGAGGTCGAGATCCTGCAAAGGTACCTGGGCCAGGGCCTTGAGGCGCTTCGGGTTGGCCGCGCAATGTTCCAGCGCCAGATCGTTCATGCGTTCGGCCCACGGAGCGGCGTGGTCGGCCGCATGGCTGTAGCCGAACATGATGGGCGTGGCCGAAATGACCTGTGCATCCAGACCGTGACGGTCCATTTCTTCAAGCCGCAGACTGGCGTCCCACAAGGCCCGGTAGACCGGCCGGAAGGATCGATCGCCTTTCATGATGTGACCATGCTCGCCGTCGCTGGAAATGGACAGCCAGGGCGCTTGCGCGGCGTCCAGCGCCGCGGCCTGCGCCTGACTGATGGGCGGGAAAAAATGGGAATGCATGTCTATTTTTTTCATGGACTGTGTCGGCGTATTGGATAGCTGTTCAGTGAGATGGATCGATGGTGGCTGGCCCGGCGTCGTTGCGGCTCAGTTTCCTTTCCCGGGATGCAGCTTGCCGCAGTTGGGGCAACGCCTTTTTTCCTCGGACTGGTAGAACGCATTAAAGAGCGGAGGCAGATCGGTCACGATGCTTTGCAACTGGGTTTCCACACGATGCACCAGGTGCCCGCAGCCTTTGTCGCCTTCGCAGTACCATTCGAAGCCGTCGATATGGCCGAGGGGGCGTTGGCGCTCGATGACCAGGCAGGCGCTGTTGGCTTCCGGCCTTTGCGGCGAGTGACGGACATGGGGCGGCATCAGGAAGATGTCGCCTTCCTTTAGATCGAGCCGTTCACGGGCGCCGTCGATCCATAGATACAGGTAGGCATTGCCCCGCATCTGGTAAAAGAACTCTTCGAAAGGGTCATCGTGATAGTCGGTGCGGTGATTGGGGCCGCCCACTACCGTAACGATAAAGTCGCTGTCCTGCCAGATTTGCTGATTGCCGACAGGGGGCTTTAAAAGATGGGCGTGTTCGTCGATCCAGCGTGCGAAGTTGAAAGGTTTTCCGTAAGCAAGCATGGCGTCCTCCGTAATTCTTTATTTGGGCAAGTAGGCGATAGCCTTCATTTCGATGAGCAGATGCGGATGGGGCAACTGGTGCACGGCGACCGTGGTGCGGGTCGGGCCATCGGCCGAAAAAAACTCGCCGTAGACTTCGTTATAGCCGCCGAAATCGTTCATATTGACCAGGAAGGCCGAGATCTCGACCAGGTGCTCCAGGCCAGCGCCTTCGCTATCGAGTATGTCGCGGATGTTTTCGATGACCGCGCGGGTCTGGACTCGGATGTCGAGCTGAGTCGTGCCCATGGCATCGGCCTGGGCTCCGGCAAAGGTATTGTCGGGACGCCGCGAACTGGTGCCCGAGACAAACAGGAAATCGCCGGCGCGCTTGATATGAGGGAATTTGCCGCGGGGTGTGGCTTTGCCTTCGACGACGCGGGCTTGTATCGGATTGCTCATGATCTTCCTGTAATGAATGGTTGGCGCATCAAAGCTTCATGCAGATGGTGCTGATTTCCGAATAGAAGTCCAGGGAATAGCGGCCGCCTTCGCGGCCCAGCCCCGACAGTTTTGCTCCGCCGAACGGAGTGCGCAAATCGCGTGTGAACCAGGTATTGACCCACACGATGCCGGTTTCGAACTGGCTGGAAACCCGATGAGCGCGAGACAGATTGGTGGTCCAGACGCAGCCGGCCAGGCCGTAGGCGCTGTCGTTGACACGCTCTATGACTTCGGCTTCGGTGTCGAAAGGAGAAATGTGGCAGATGGGGCCGAAGATTTCCTCGCGCACGCAGCGGGCGGTGTCGGGCAGGCCGGTGATGATGGTGGGCTGTACATAGGCGCCCTGGTCGCGCTCGTCGCCGAAGACCGGCACGCCGCCTCCGCTTACGACGGTGGCGCCTTCGTCGCGGGCCAGCTTGTAATAAGACAGCACCTTGTCGCGATGGGCGTGTGATACCAGCGGACCCATGTCCACGCCCTCGGCATCGGGGAAATCGACGCGCAACTGTTCGGTCCGGCTTTTCAGTGCGGCCACGAAGCGGTCAAAAATAGGGCGCTCTACATAAACGCGTTCGGAACACAGGCAGACCTGCCCGGAATTGGTAAAGCTCGATTTCATGACACCGGCAATGGCGGCCTCGAAATCGGCATCGGCAAATACCACCGCGGCATTCTTGCCGCCCAACTCGAACGAGACTTCTTTCACTCCTTCGGCGGCGGCTTTCATAATGGTGCTGCCGGTGCGGGATTCGCCTGTAAAGGTGATGGCGTCGATATGCGGGCTGGTGCTCAGGAATTGTCCCGCCGAGTCGGGCCCGAAACCGTGGATCAGATTGAAGACACCATTGGGCAGGCCGGCGGCCTGTATGACTTCGGCCAGCAATGTGGCAGACGAGGGGGTTTCTTCCGAGGGCTTGGCAATGACGCAATTCCCCATGGCCAGGGCCGGCGCGACTTTCCAGGTCAGGAGCAGCAACGGCAGGTTCCAGGGCGAAATGATGCCTATGGTGCCCAGCGGCTTGCGTATGACGTAGCTCATGATTTTGGCGCCGTCGGGGCCGTCGCTCTGGAACAGATCGCTCGAGCTGGTTTTGATCAGGTCGGCAAAGGTACGGAAATTGGCGATGCCGCGTGCAACGTCGAGCGTGCGCGCCTGATGGACAGGGCGCCCCGTATCGGCAACTTCGGCCGCGACGAAATCGTCGAAGCGCTGTTCTATGCCATCGGCGATGCAGTGCAGGAAAGCGGCTCGCTCGGACACTGTGCTGTGTTTCCAGCTGCCCTGGGCGGCGCGGTTGGCGGCGCTGATGGCGGCATTGACCGTGTCCTGGCCGGCCTCGCACACATGACTGATCAGTTGGCCGTTGACCGGATTGATATTGTCGAAGCTTTTTCCTGTATCAACCCAAGCGCCGTCCACAAAACAGCGCAACAGGGGAACGGCCGCGGGGGGCTTTGCCGCGCGAGATTTGGGCAAGGGCGTGTTAACCATGTCGACTCCACCAATAGGACTGTTTTTTTGTAGTGTATCTGCCTGGAGGTATAAAAAATAATGAAATTTAAGTATTCTGATATTCTTTTATAGAATATATAAACTGGCCATGCCGCGCGATTTACAGGCCAAGGGCCGCCTGCGCGCAGCGTGCGGCGGCCAGATCCCAGGCGGCGCAACCTACGCTTTTGAACAGCAGCGCCCGCCCGAAGTCGACTCCATTGAGCAGTGCCTCGGACAAGGGCATGACCCGATTCCAGGCCGCTTGCGCCAGAATGAGGTCTCCTGCTTCGTGACGGGCCCCGGCCGGGTCGTCGACGTAGATCTGGCTGCCCAGGACCGTTTCGGCGGCGATTTCGGCGGAATCAGCCTCAAAGGCTCCTACTCCGATCACCAGGCGTCCGGCACGGGCCGGTTCGCCGTACACAGGCGTCTTGCTGCTGGTGGCGGTGATTACCGCATCGACATCTTGTGGAATGGACGAGACGATACCCGGGGTGAACCGCAGGTCCAGGTTTTCGTGCGCCCGGACAAAGGCGCCGGCGCTGTCGAGGCTGCGGCCGGCGACGAGCAGCGCAATGCCCGGAAACAGCGCCGCGATGGCCTGGGCGTGTCCCGAAGCCTGTTTGCCTGTGCCGATCAGGGCGATGCGCGCAGGAGCTCGATCGAGAAAGGTTTTAAGCGCGAGCATTGAAATGGCCGCGGTGCGGCGGGCGGTCACGGCAGGGCCGTCCAGCACGAACAGTTCCTGGCCGGTTTTTCCGTTGTAGGCCGACACCAGGCCATTGATGGTGGGCAAGTTCAGAGCCCGGTTCGACGGAGTCACGTTGACCAGCTTGTGTATGCCGATGTCGTCGGCGGTTGCCGGCATGGAGAGCATGAGGCCGCCGCGCGGGAAAGGCACGACCTGGCGTTCGGGCGCGATGATGAGGCCGCGCCCGTAGTCGATGGCGGCTGTTTTGAGCGCTTCGACGAGATGGGAAAAGTCGAGCAGCCCGGCGGTCTGCCCGGCATCGAAAAGGGTAGTTGCATTGACGCTCATGGGGCCTTTACGCATGGAACACGGTAGTACACGGAGGATAAAGGCAGTGTATCCCGCGATGCGCGGCAGCGTCACGTCGCCCTGTTCACACCACGTTCTTTTCGATGATCGGGGTGTTATCCAATATACGCGACCATCCCATGCGCGTCAGGTCCAGCGTGCGAAAGCCGTTGAACAGTACCAGTTCGGACAGGGCCCGCCCGACGGCGGGGGCCTGCTGCAGTCCATGGCCGCTGAAGCCGTTGGCGAACAGCAGGTTTTCAATGTCCGGATGAGCGCCGATAATAAGGTTGTGGTCCAGTGTGTTCATATCGTAATGGCCGGCCCAGCCATGGGTGCAGCGTATGGCTTCGAATGCCGGTACGCGGGCTGCAAGCAGCGGCCACAGCACCTCTTCGAAGAGTTCATACTGGACCTCGAAGTCGATGCATTGCGGATCGTCGGCGGGCGCGATCCCACCTATGAAGCCTGCGCCTTCGGGCCGGAAGTACGCGCCGCTCGGGTCTATGACCAGCGGGCAAGGCGCTACCGGGTTCGGGCATTGGAAGTAAAAAATGCAGCGCTTGCGGGCCTCTACCGGCAGGTCGATCCCGGCCAGGCGGCCGAGTTGCGGGCCGCCGGTCCCCGCCGCATTGATCAGTACGCCACACCGCAGGGCCTCGCCGTTGTCGAGCCCGACGCCGGTGATGCGGCGCCCCTTGCGCTGCACCTGCACGACTTCGTTTTCCCTGTAGTGCGCGCCCTGGGATATCGCTTTTTTCCTGAAGCCCTGCATCATGCCGTACGCATCCAGCCAGCCTTCGCCCGACAGGCCCAAGGAGCCCGCGGCGAGGCCGTCGGTTCGCATCCAGGGGAAACGGGCCGCAAGCTGCTCCGGATTCAGCAAGGCTGCATCGACGCCGAGTGCACGTTGGGTGCGGTGGTTTTCGTTGAGGGCATCCAGGCCCGCCGCCGTCGCCAGGAACAGATAGCCGCCTTCATGGAAGCCGGCCTCGGGCCGCACGCCGTCCACGGCGAGGCGTTGGCCGAAATGGCGCAGGAACTCTGTTCCGAACTGAGACATCCGGATATTTTCGGGAGTGGAAAACTGATGGCGTATGGATGCGGCGGAAAGGCTGGTGGCGCAACGCCGATAGCTGAAATCTTTCTCGACGACCAGCACCGAGCCTTTGAAGTCCGGATGGGCCGTCAGGAAGTAGGCGCAGGCGCTGCCGACGGCGGCACCTCCGGCAATGATGACGTCGAACTGTTCGCGCGGCATATCGTAAACCTTCGGCTTGACTGCTACTATTGTTCCAGAATTTTCAGGGATTGCCGCAATTTTTCTGTAAGCGGGTTCCATACTTGCGCAGTGTCTTCGCCCAGGCGCACATGGCGCCCAGGGCCGTTCGACTGCATAGAGAGGTCACTATGACAAACTCGGAATTGCTTGATGCCATGGGCGTGGCCCCGCACGATTTGACCGGCGGTCCCTTGGCCGTGCACTCGCCCATCGACGGCGCCGTGCTGGCCCGGGTTCAGGTCCATACGGCGGCTCAAGTCTCCGCGGCGATTGAACGCGCCGAAGCCGCGTACCGGGCCTGGCGTGATGTGCCGGCGCCGCGCCGCGGCGAGCTGATTCGCCTGTTTGGCAAAGAACTGAGAGCCCATAAAAATACGCTGGGTCGCCTGGTATCGGTCGAGACGGGAAAGATTCTTGCCGAGGGTGCGGGCGAGGTCCAGGAGATGATCGATATTTGCGACTTTGCGGCGGGCCTGTCGCGCCAGTTGTATGGCTTGACGATTGCTTCGGAGCGGCCGGGCCATCGCATGATGGAAACTTGGCACCCCTTGGGGGTAGTGGGTGTTATTTCCGCTTTTAATTTTCCGGTTGCCGTGTGGTCGTGGAATATGGCCTTGGCGATTGTGTGCGGCGATGCGGTCGTCTGGAAGCCTTCGGAAAAGACACCGTTGACGGCCATGGCCTGCCAGTCCTTGTTCCGGCGCGCCATGGAAAAATTCAGCGATGCGCCGCCCGGTTTGTCCGAGCTGGTGATAGGCGATCGCGAGGCGGGCGAAGCACTGGTCGACGACAGGCGGGTCGCCCTGGTTTCTGCAACGGGTTCGACCCGAATGGGGCGCCAGGTGGGCCAGCGTGTTGCGGCGCGCCTGGGGCGGTCGCTGCTTGAACTGGGGGGAAACAATGCGGTCATCGTCACGCCGTCGGCCGATCTGGACATGGCGGCTCAGGGGATTTTGTTTGGCGCCATCGGCACGGCAGGGCAGCGTTGCACCAGCACACGTCGCCTGATTGTGCATCGCGGTGTTGCCGACGATTTGCTGGAACGCCTGAAGCAGTCGTATGCGGGCGCCCGCATAGGCGATCCGCTGGATACGCAAACGCTGGTCGGTCCCCTAGTCGATCGCCCGGCTTTCCTGGCCATGCAGGCCGCGCTTGACCGGGCCAGGCAGCAGCAAGGGCTTGTATTCGGCGGCGGCCGTGTGCTCGCCAGCCGGTACCCCGACGCCTATTACGTGGAACCCGCCATTGTCGAGATACCCGAACAAAGCGATGTGGTGTGCCAGGAAACCTTCGCGCCGATTTTATACGTGCTCAGATACGAGCCGTTCGAGGATGCCATTCGCCTGCACAATGGCGTTCCCCAGGGCCTGTCGTCGGCCATTTTCACCACCGATCTGCGCGAGGCGGAAAGGTTCATGTCGAGTGCGGGATCCGATTGCGGCATTGCCAATGTCAATATCGGGACATCGGGAGCCGAGATTGGCGGAGCGTTCGGGGGCGAGAAGGAAACCGGCGGCGGGCGCGAGTCGGGTTCCGACGCCTGGAAAGCATATATGCGCCGCGCCACCAACACCGTAAATTATTCGCGCGCATTGCCTTTGGCGCAGGGGATCAGGTTCGGTAATGGAACATGATGCGGCGCCGGTCGGTACGCGCAGCCCGAATTAGTCGAGCCCTTTGTTCCGGGCAGTCAGTTTGCGCTCGATTTTGCCGATATGGCGCTGCAAGGCAATCAGCGAGGTGTTGGACAGGTCGACGAAGGAAAACCCGACGCGATGGGTTTTCCTGTCGTTTGACAAGGTTTCATCGAGATTGCGCTTGACCTGGGCCGTGACGGTCAGGATCTCGTTGTCCGGCAATTGGAGCCGGCAGCCGGTATACAGGGTGCCGATGGTACAGTCCAGGACCTGGTCGTTGTCCACCACAAGCATGCCGCCGCAACTGAGGTCTTCGAGGGTCAGGGAAATGCGGGGGGTATCGACATTGCCGGGCAGCGGAAAGGAGCACAGGGTTGGATTGCTCAGCGGGACGTCCACCCGATAGTAGTCGCGCCGCTGCAGGCGGGTAAGCTCGGTGGGGATGCCGAACATCAGGGCCGATTGCTGCCCGTGCCGGCCGGCGGTGACTTTCGGCGTGGAAAACAGGATGCGGATCTTGTGCAGCGCCGTTTCAAACGAAACCTTTTCGGCGCTGATCATGCGCTGGTTGATGACGTCTTCCCGGGAGTTGTCGACCACGACGATGTTCTTGCGTTCGTCCAGCTCGAGAATGGTGGTAATGACCGATACCGGCCTGCCTGGAATGTGCATCTGGAGGAGCGCCCGCTCTTTTTCGAGCGAGCGCAGCAGCGACACGATTTCCCGTGGCGACGTCACGAGGAAGGGGCTGGGGTCTTCGGCGGCGAAGCGGGGGTCGATAGGCATCAGATGTTGTAACAAATGTAAACAGCAACACGAAGCATAAACGATTAAAAACGTCTCGTCTATCGAATAAAACTGCCTCTTTGGCCGTTTTATTCGATTGCCTTGACCATATCTTCGATGACTTTCTTGGCGTCGCCGAAGACCATCATGGTTTTATCCATATAGAACAGTTCATTGTCGAGCCCCGCATAGCCGGCCGCCATCGAACGTTTGTTGACGATGACGGTACGGGCCTTGTAGGCCTCGAGTATGGGCATGCCGGCGATGGGCGATTGCGGATCGTTCTTGGCGGCGGGGTTCACGACATCGTTCGCACCCAGCACCAGCACCACGTCGGTCTGGCCGAATTCGCCGTTGATGTCGTCCATTTCGAAGACCTGGTCGTAGGGTACCTCGGCTTCGGCCAGCAAGACATTCATGTGGCCCGGCATACGGCCGGCCACCGGATGTATGGCGTATTTGACGACGACCCCTTGCTCGCCGAGTTTCTCGGCGAGCTCCTTGAGAGCATGCTGGGCTCGCGCGACCGCCAGGCCGTAGCCGGGGACGATGGTGACGGATTCGGCATTGCTCATTAGGAAGGCCGCGTCTTCGGGGCTGCCGGATTTGACATTGCGCTGGGCCTGGCTGGCGCTTTGCGCCGTGCCGGGCGCCGTGCCGAAACCGCCCAATATGACATTGAAGAACGAGCGGTTCATGGCCTTGCACATGATGTACGACAGGATCGCGCCCGATGAGCCGACCAGCGAACCGGCGATGATCAGCATGGGGTTGTTGAGCGAAAAACCGATGCCGGCCGCGGCCCAGCCCGAGTAGCTGTTGAGCATGGATACCACGACAGGCATGTCGGCGCCGCCGATGGGGATGATGATCAGCACTCCCAATACGAAGGCGAGCAGGGCCATGATGATAAAGGGCAGCCACAATTGCGTGCCCATGAACCAGAACCCGCAGCCCAGCATGGCAATAGCCAGCGCCAGGTTGACGAAATGCTGGCCCGGGAACACCACGGGGGCCCCCTGGAACAGTCTGAATTTGTATTTGCCGGCCAGCTTGCCGAAGGCAATGACCGAGCCGGAAAACGTGATGGCGCCCACGAAGGTGCCGATGAACAGTTCAAGCCGGTTGCCCACGGGTATGGGGTCTCCGGGGGCGGCGATATTGAAGGCATGCGGTTCGGCCACGACGGCTACGGCGATGGCCACGGCGGCCAGGCCTATCATGCTGTGCATGAATGCCACGAGTTCGGGCATTTTGGTCATTTCGACGCGCTTGGCCAGGACGGTGCCGAAGCTGCCGCCTATGAGCAAGCCCAGCACGACCCAGCCCAGACCGATGCCGGCCTTGCCGTCGCTGGCCAGGCCGACGATCAGCAAGGCGGTCGTGATCACGGCAATGGCCATGCCTATCATGCCGAACAGATTGCCGCGCCGGGAGGTGGTGGGATGGGACAGGCCTTTGAGCGCCTGTATGAAGCAGATTGAAGCGATAAGGTAGAAAAGGGTGACGAGATTGGCAGAAATCATGATTGCCCTCCCGCGGTTTTCTTCTCTTTTTTCTTGAACATTTCCAGCATGCGCCGAGTGACCAGGAAACCGCCAAAGACATTGACGGCCGCCAGGGTGACGGCAAATACGCCCATGAATCGCGCCAACCCGCCTTCGGTCAGTGCCGCGGCCAGCATGGCGCCCACGATGACGATGGCCGAGATGGCGTTGGTGACGGCCATGAGCGGCGTATGCAGGGCGGGTGTGACGTTCCAGACCACGTGGTAGCCGACGTAGATGGCCAGCACGAAGATAATAAAGTTGATCAGGGTGGGATTGACCGCTTCCATCAGGCGCTCCTTAATACGTTGCCGCCGGTGCACATCAGGCAGGCGGTAATGATTTCGTCTTCGTGCTGTATGGCCAGCTCGCCCTCGGCGTTCGTGATCAGCTTCATGAAGTCGAGAATATTGCGGGCATAGAGCGCCGAAGCATCGGTGGCAACCAGGGCCGGCAGGTTGCTGTAGCCGATCAGGCTGACCCCGTGCTTTTCTACGATTTTGTCTTTTTCGGACAAGGGGCAGTTGCCGCCGCGCTCGACGGCCAGGTCGACAATGACCGAGCCCGGCTTCATGGCCTTGACGGTGTCTTCGGTAATGAGCACAGGTGCCGGCCGCCCGGGAATCAGCGCGGTGCTGATGACGATATCGGCCTGTTTGCAGCGTTCCGATACCAGCGCGGCCTGGCGGGCCATCCAGGCCGCCGGCATGGGCCGGGCATAGCCGCCCACACCCTGGGCTATTTCGCGCTCTTCATCGGTTTCGAAGGGCACGTCGATGAATTTCGCGCCCAGCGACTCGATCTGTTCTTTGGCGGCGGGCCGCACGTCGGACGCCTCGACCACGGCGCCCAGGCGCTTGGCGGTGGCGATGGCCTGCAGGCCGGCCACGCCCGCACCCAGGACGACGGCGCGCGCCGCCTTGAGCGTGCCGGCCGCCGTCATCATCATGGGGAACAGGCGTCCGTACTGATTGGCCGCCAGCAGCACGGCCTTGTAGCCGGCCAGATTGGCTTGCGAGGACAGGACGTCGAGGCTTTGCGCGCGCGTGATGCGCGGCGCGGCTTCGAGAGCGAAGGCGGTCAGGCCGGTACTGGCCAGCGCCGCCAGGCCCGCTTGATCGAAGGGGTCGAGCATGCCGACCAGTACCGTGTTGGCTTTCATGTGCAGGCGTTCAGCTTCGTTGGGCGAGCGCACCTTGAGCACGAGCTCGGCCCCGAGCGCCTGCTCCGCGCTGCCCAGCGTGGCGCCGACGTTGGCATAGGCTTCGTCGGGGTAGTGGGCCGCCGCGCCCGCGCCATGCTCGACAATGACTGTATGCTTGCCGCCTATATATTTTTTGACCGTTTCCGGAGTGGCGGCAACGCGCGTTTCTCCTGGCTGGCTTTCGCGCGGAATTCCTATTTGCATGAAGACTCTCCAGCTTCCCGTATTATTTAATGAGGCTTACTATACTCGAACTGACTGACAATTATTTGCAATGTCCGGCGCGTATATTTGCTAGACTTACTGACCATATTAAGGAGATTATCATGGGACTTCTGGATTCGGTTCTTTCTGCTGTCAGTGGCGGAAACCCCCAGGCAGGCGGTCAGGCGGCATTGCTGCCCGCCTTGCTCGAACAAGTCAATAACTATCCGGGCGGCTTGCCCGCGCTTGTCCAGAAATTCGAACAGGGCGGTCTGGGCGGCGTCGTGTCTTCCTGGGTCGGCACCGGCGCGAATCAGCCTGTGTCGGGCGACCAGCTGCATGCCGTGCTGGGCGACGATATGGTCAATAACCTGGCGCAAAGCTCCGGCCAGGACACCAGTTCGGTATTGAGCAACCTCAGCACCTTGCTGCCGCATCTGGTCGATCACGCGACGCCTAACGGCAGCGTCGAGCCGGGCGCGCAGGGTGGCCTTGATACCTCGTCGCTCATGGGCTCCCTGTCGGGCTTGCTCGGCAAACTGTAAGCGATACCCGCTTGCCAGGAAAGGCGGCCGGTTCGGCATGGCCGTCGTTCCTGAAGCTTAGTCTTTGCTGGCGCTCAGGGCCTGTTCCAGATCGGCCAGAATGTCGTCGATGTGCTCAAGGCCAATCGACAGTCGGATCATATCTTCCCCCACGCCCGCTTTGGCGAGTTCTTCGGGGCTGAGCTGCCGGTGCGTGGTCGAGGCGGGATGGCAGGCCAGGGATTTCGCATCGCCGATATTCACCAGGCGCACTACGAGCTTCAGGGCATCGATGAATCGGGCGCCCGCGGCGCTGCCGCCCTTGATGCCGAACGACATGATGCTGGCGGGTTTGCCGTCCATGTATTTTTTCGCCAGGCCATGTTCGGGGTGATCGCTCAGGCCGGCATACTTGACCCACGATACTTGCGCATGTTTGGCCAGGTAGGCGGCCACCTTGAGCGCATTTTCGGTGTGGCGCTCCATGCGCAGGGGTAGCGTTTCGATTCCCTGCAGGATAAGAAAGGCGTTGAATGGCGAGAGCGCCGCGCCGGTATTGCGCAGCGGCACCACGCGGCAGCGGCCTATGAATGCCGCCGGGCCGAATGCCTCGGTATACACCACGCCGTGATAGGATGGGTCGGGTTCGTTCAGCATGGGGAAGCGGGCCTTGTGCTCGGCCCAGGGGAATTTGCCCGAATCGACGACCGCGCCGGCGATGGTCGTGCCGTGGCCGCCCATGTATTTGGTAAGCGCATGTACGATGATGTCGGCGCCATGCTCGAACGGCCGGCAAATGGCGGGGGAGGCAACGGTGTTGTCGACGATCAGCGGTACGCCGTGACGGTGTGCGGCATCGGCAAAGGCCTGGATATCGATGATGTTTCCCGCTGGATTGCCTATCGACTCGCAAAATACCGCCTTGGTGTTTTCGTCGATCAGGGCTTCAAGCGCCGCCACGTCGTTATGCGGGGCGAATTTCACGGTAATGCCCTGGCGCGGAAAGGTATGTGCAAATAAATTGTAGGTGCCGCCATAGAGCTTGCTGACCGAGACGATATTGTCGCCCGCCTGGGCGATGGTCTGGATGGCGTACGTGACGGCGGCCATGCCTGATGCCACGGCGAGTGCCGCCACACCCCCTTCGAGAGCCGCAACGCGTTCTTCCAGCACCGCGTTGGTGGGGTTCATGATGCGCGTATATATATTGCCCGCAACCTTCAGGTCGAACAGATCGGCGCCGTGCTGGGTGCTGTCGAAGGCGTAGGACGTGGTCTGGTAAATGGGCACCGCGACCGCCTTGGTGGTGGGGTCGGGCTGGTAGCCGGCATGAATGGCAAGCGTTTCAAGTTTCATGTTTTTTGCTTTCCGTGGTTTGACTCGAGATTGGCAGGGGGGCAAGAAGCCCTATCGTACCGGGGAAAGCGTAAAGTGGCACAGACCTTTGTCCCATATTGTTATAACGGTTGAATATAAAAACTGTTAAAAATAGGCTTGCATAACACTTTGCAAGGTTTCAGCCAGAAAAATCCGGAGAAGCCTGAAAAATCCAAAGCACTTGGGTTAGCATTCAACGTATTGCCTTGCTAGGGCAGTTTCGGGGGTTTTCCCGAGGTTTTTGAGGCCGGAAATGAAAGTTTGGTTCAAACGTGGGCTTGTTGGATTGGTGGTCGTGGTAATTGTCGCGCTGGTGGGCCTGGCGATTTTCCTGCTGACCTTCGATCCGAATGCATACAAGAACAAGCTCGAAGAAATTGTGTACAACCGGTACCACCGCACTTTGGCCATCAAGGGTGATATCAAGTTGTCGCTGTTTCCGCGCATAGGCCTGTCGCTGCAGGGCGTGTCCTTGTCCGACAGGGAAAGCACAAATACGTTTGCGTCGATCGACAGCGCCCGTTTTGCGGTGGCCATCTGGCCCCTGATGTCGAATCGATTGGTGGTAGACCATGTGGCCGTTTCGGGTTTCAAGGGATGGGTCGTGCGCAATCGGCTGGGGCAATTCAATTTCCAGGATCTGATGGGAAGCTCGCTGTCCGCCGAACCGGCGACAGACGCGGCGCCCGGGACAAGCGGCGACGCCAAGCCTCCAGGGCGCCCCTCAGTGCTGACCAATCACGAAGCCTCGCGCGCCGACTTTCAGATTGATATTGCCGGGCTCGACCTGAAAAACGGCGAGATTCATTTTCGCGATGTCAAAACCGGCTCGCGGGCGCGAGTGGAAAAACTCGAAGTCAACACCGGCCGCATGACTTTCGATCAGCCCTTCGACGTGGCCTTGAAAGGCAAGCTGATTGGCGTGTCTCCCGTTGCAGACGCCAATATTGAAGGGCAGGCAGTCGTTAAAATCAATCCCGAACAGCAGACGTACTCGGCGCAAAAGCTGAGCCTGCAGGTCTCGGGCATGCTGGATTCGCTGCAGGCCAAGACAGTCAGCCTGAAGGGCAATCTGGCGTATAGCGCTTATTCGCAAATGTTCACGGCCAGCAATCTTGAACTGGCCGTGCAGGGCGCGGTGGACGGCAAGCAGCCGATCAAGAATCTTGATGCCAGCCTGTCGGTTCCTCAACTCAAGGTCGACCGGAGTCAATCCGAGCTCAAGCTCGAAAAGCTGGCCCTGCGTGCCAAAGGGGTCTTGCCTACGCAAAATTTCGACATTGCCGTCGATGCCCCCAATTTGTCGATTTCGCCCGAGGCCGCCAAGGGGGACGCGATCTCCGGTACGGTTAAGCTCTCCGGCCAGAAGGTGCTGGGCCTGGCGCTGGGCGTTAGCGGCATAGGCGGCAATGCGCAGGAACTGACGCTTAAAGAATTGAAAGTGGAAGGCGGGCTCAAAGAGGGGCAGCGCGTGATTCAGTTCAATATTTCCTCGCCTGCGAACTGGAGCTCCATCAAGGATCATGGCGGCCTGTCGGCCATCAAGGGCGATGTCAAGATATCGGACCCTTCCCTGGCTGGCGACAGTTTCGAGTTTCCCCTGATCGGCAGCCTGCGCGCCGATCTGGTCAAGGACCAGATCAGCAGCGAGATCAATGCGGTGCTGAGCGGCAGCAAACTCGATTTCAAGGTCAAGGCGACGCAATTGCGCGATCCAAAAGTAACGTTTGATCTGGTGGCCGACACGCTGGATTTCAATAAGCTGTTTCCGCCGACTCAAGCCAAGGCCGCGGCCGCTCCCGCGGCGGATGGCAAGACGGCCGAGGCCGCCAAACCGGCCGCGCCCAGTGCTCCGGCCAAGGCTGCGGCGCCCGCGGTTCCCGCGGCGGTATCCGAGGCCATCGACCTGTCGGCTCTCGGATCCCTGGATGTAAACGGCAACATCAAGGTGGGCCACGTTCGGGCGCGCCAACTGGATGCCAGGCAGTTCAGCGCCGGGGTTCGAGTGTTGAACGGGATGCTGACGATCGCTCCCTTGTCGGCCGATTTGTACGGGGGCAAACTTAGCGGCAAGCTTTCCGCGGATGTGCATAATTCGATGGCCGCGCAACTGACGCTCGACAAGGTGGCCGTGGGCGACTTGCTGCAGGGCCTGTCCCAGGACAGTCGACTCACCGGAACAGGAAATATCGCCCTGAACCTGCATGCCCAGGGTGCGACGACGGCGGCGCTGAAGGCGGGCCTGACCGGCACGGTGCAGGCCACGATACGCGATGGCGCGGTCAAGGGGATCAATATTTCCCAGACCCTGCGCGAAGTGAGCAGCGCCGTGGAAAATGTATTCAGTGGCCAGGTTCCCGACGTGGCGGCGAAGTTCGATGCCGGGCGGCAAACGGACTTTACCTCGCTCGATGCCAGCCTGGCGTTCAATCAGGGCCAGGGGACGCTTAAAAAACTCAGCATAGTATCGCCTTTGCTGCGAATATCCGAAGGTACTCCGGCCTCGATCGACCTGGTCAACCAGCAGGCCGACATCGTGGCAAATGTCCGCGTGGTCAATACCATTGTGGGGCAAGGCGGCAAAGAACTGGCGGATCTCAAAGGCGTGACGATTCCCATCCGCATTTCAGGGCCTTTCGATAAACTGGGGTATCAGGTCCAGTGGAAGGAAATCGGCAGCAAGGCGGTGAAACAGGCCGTGCAGGATGGCTTGCTGGACCTGCTGTCGAACAAGGTCGGCAAAGATCTCCTGCCGCAGGCGGCCAAGCCGGCCGCGCCCGCTCCGTCCGGCAAGTCGGATGCGGTGAAAAGTATTGGCAATGCATTGAAAGGACTACTGGGTCAATGACACCTACTCTTTATTTTCCCATCGACGCCTGTGCAGGCATCGATAACCCCGACGCCGCACCCTACGACCGCCAATGGCTGGTGGTCGACGCCGATGGCCGGTGGCTCACGCAAAGGGATCACCCCTCGCTGGCGCAAGTTGCCGTGGCCATTCGCTTCGGCTATCTGGTGATTCGCGCGCCGGGCATGCTGCGCATGGATATTCCGCTCGATGTGATTGAAGACGACGAGAGCGTCTGGCGTCATGCCACCATTGGCAAACAGCGCGTCGACGTGGTCGATGAAGGCGATCTGGCCGCTGCCTGGATATCCAATTTCCTGGGGGTGCCCAGCCGCCTGGTCAAGGTGCATCCCGATGCGCCCGAGGTGTTGTGGCAGCCTTGATGGTTCAGCTTTTCTGAGTGATCCGCTGGTATTTGGCCATCAGGGCTTCCTGGCCTTCCTGCCATTGAGGATCGATCTCAATGCACTCGACGGGGCAAACGACCTGGCACTGCGGCTCGCCGAAATGCCCTACGCACTCGGTGCACAGGCTCGGGTCGATTTCATAGATTTCCAGGCCTAGTGAAATCGCCGTGTTCGGGCACTGCGGTTCGCAGACATCGCAATTGATGCATTCCTCGGTAATGCGCAAAGCCATGGTGTCTACCCTTGCCGAAATGCCGGTGTCAGTGCGCTGCGGTGGGCGCAGGCCGGCCCGATCCTGGAAATGAGCCTACCCCTGTTCCTGCTCGGCGCGGTGCGCCTTGGCCTTGCTGTGCAGCCAGCGCTCTACCGAAGGGAATACAAATTTGCTGACATCGCCGCCCAGAATGGCGATTTCACGCACGATCGTGCCTGAAATGAACTGGTATTGATCGGACGGTGTCATGAACAGGGTCTCGACTTCGGGCAGCAGGTGGCGGTTCATGCCGGCCATCTGGAATTCGTATTCGAAGTCGGAAACGGCGCGCAGGCCGCGTACAATGACACGTCCTTCCTGTTCGCGGACAAAGTCTTTGAGCAGTCCGGCAAAGCTCTTGACTTCGACGTTGGGGTAATGGCCCAATACTTCTTCGGCAATTTCAACGCGCTCTTCAAGGCTGAAAAACGGCTTTTTGGCGTGGCTGTGGGCTACGCCCACGACAACGTGGTCGAACAAGCTGGCGGCGCGACGTACCAGGTCTTCGTGACCGCGGGTAAGGGGGTCGAACGTTCCGGGGTAGACGGCAGTGATCATACGGATTCCGATGATTTGTAGTAAATGAATTGGCTTGGCCCGGCAAGGGCAAGAGAGATTAATTTAGCTTATTTTTTCAACTTGTTTCGGGATTATTGACTTTTTTTTGCGCCGCAGCAAATCGTAGCAGATGGAAATGCACTTGCCCCGCCTTGCCTTGCCGCAAAAGCTCGAAAGGCTCGGGGGGAACAAGCGCTGTTTCAGACTCGACATAAACCAGGCCATCGGGTGCCAGAATGGGGGGCAGCCGGGCCCACAAGGTGTCCAGCCACTGCTGCCCGAAGGGCGGGTCGAGCAGGACCAGGTCGAAAGGGTCGGCGCTTGTTCGGTCCAGAACCATGCGGGCATCGCCGGAGTGGATGCGCACGTGGTCGGCCTTCAGCCGGGAGCGCAAAGACCGCAGCGCCGCCACCGCGGCCGGGTTGGATTCAACCATCTGCACGTGGGCGACGCCCCGGGACGCGGCTTCGAAGCCCAGGGCGCCGGTTCCGGCAAACAGGTCGAGTACGCGTTTTTGTGAAAAATCGTGAGCCCAGAGATGCTGCAGCCAGTTGTACAGAGTTTCTCGTACGCGGTCGGGGGTGGGCCGAAGGCCGGCGGCTTCGATCACCGGAATAGAGGTACGTCGGTAATCACCGCCTACAATACGGACGAGGTGTTTTTTCATGATGTGTAGCGGCACGCGGTGTGACGGCAGTCAAATGAACCAATTAGAGTAGTGTAAAGCGTATGTTCAGCATTTTTAAAAGAAAAAAATCGACTTCAGGCGAATCGCCGGAATCGCCGGCGGGCGCTCCCGAGGCCGCGGCCGAAATCGATGCGGCTGTCCCGGCCGAGCCACCGGCTGCCGAGACAAACACGCTTGCCGCCTGGCCGCAGTCCGGGCCAGAGGGTTCGGATACCGAAACGCAGCTCGTGCCGGCCGTGGAGCCCGCCGCCGAGCCCGTGGAAAAAACAAGCTGGCTGTCGAGGTTGAAAAAAGGCCTGTCGCGCACCGGCCAGAATATCGGCGGTCTGTTTGTTGGAGTCAAGGTCGACGAAGCGCTGTTCGATGAACTGGAAACCGCGCTGATCATGGCCGACGCAGGCACGCTGGCCAGCGAAAAACTGCTCACGGCCTTGCGTGCCCGGGTCCGCAAGGAAAAAATCGAAGATGCGGCGCAGGTCAAGGCGGCATTGCGCGACATACTCGCCGATCACCTGGCGCCGCTTGAAAAACCCTTCCCCTTGGGGCAGGTTGCGCCACTGGTCATCATGATTGCCGGTGTAAACGGCGCGGGAAAAACAACCTCCATAGGTAAATTGGCCAATACCTTCCAGCGCCAGGGAGCCAGCGTACTGCTGGCCGCGGGCGATACATTCCGCGCGGCCGCGCGCGAACAGCTTATCGCCTGGGGGGCGCGCAATAATGTGACCGTGATTGCCCAGGAGGGCGGCGATCCCGCCGCGGTGGCTTTCGATGCGGTCAATGCCGGGCGAGCGCGCCAGGCCGGGGTCGTCATGGTGGATACGGCGGGCCGCTTGCCGACCCAGCTGCATCTGATGGAAGAGCTGAAAAAAATCAAACGCGTCATAGGAAAGGCGGATTCGGCCGCTCCGCACGAAGTCTTGTTGGTTATCGATGGCAATACCGGGCAGAACGCCATTGCTCAAATTCGCGCCTTCGATGCCGCCGTCACCCTGACCGGGCTGGTGGTCACCAAGCTCGATGGCACGGCCAAGGGCGGCACGCTGGCGGCGGTTGCGGCGGGCAGCCAGGGGGTAAGGCCGGTGCCGGTTTACTGGATAGGGGTGGGCGAAGGCCTGGACGATTTGCAGCCTTTCGTGGCGCGTGAATTCGCGGCGGCCCTGGTAGGGGAATAAGCTGTTGTTGCGGGCCGATGGCCAGCCAGCGATCAGGACTTAAGCTTGCCGGCCTTGGCCAGCACCTTGAACATCGCTTGCGCTTCCCGTTTCTTTTGCGTTTGCATCGAACGCAACCAGCCCACGGCAAACCAGGCCTGGGGCTGGTTGTCCAGCAGCGCCCGATAGGCCTGCTCGGCCACATACAAATCGTTGAGTTCGCCCAGGGTGTCCTGTGCTTGCGTCAATGCGGCCAGTACCCGCTCCAGAGTAGAGCGAGACAGCAGGGCTTCGGAAAAATTCAGGCCATACCGCAGGCGCTTGACCTTTTTCCGCAGGTCGTGCTGGTCTTCAATGGCAAGTTCCTGGAATTGCGAGCCTTGTTGCACTATGCGCGCCAACCATTTATTCAGGCGGCGGACCAGCGCGAGCTTTAACGGCAAGGCTTTTTCCTCGGCGCCGGCCGAGGCGGGAACCGCTTGTACCGCGGCATTCGGGAGTGGTTCGGCCGTTTTTGCCGCTGGCCCGGTTTCGGGGCCAATCGCGCTGGCAAGCAGGTCGAGCAACAGGATCTGGAACGCGGGTCCGGAGGCCAGCGCCGCCGCATGACCCGGGCCGTGTGCCGAGGCTTGCGGCAAAATACAGGCGGGCATGCCCGCGCGTTCAAGTTGCGGCGCAATCGTATATCGGACCACGTCGTCGTCGCGTGTTTCACCGAAGGCCGCAAAGTGCTGGCGCAATTGTGTATCGAGCAGCGGGGCGGCGGGGGCGCTCCAGTCTTTGTAAAGCTTCCAGCAGGAGCGTAAACGGCGTATGCCGACGCGCAACTGATGAACATGTTCGGCGCGCAGCGCTTCGTCGGCCTGGGCGGCATCCACGCCTGCCACGAAAGTGGCATTGCGGATGATCTGGCCCGAACAGTCGTCCACGCAGGCCAGATAGGCCTGATGCAGGCTCATTGCCGATTTCAACTTGGGCAGGCCGGCGCGCCGCGGCTTGGCCAGGCGTTCGGCCAGGTTAGCGGCCGTGGGCAGTCCGGCCGCGGCGCTTGTTCCGGCGGCGGCCTGCGCGGCCGATGCCAGAGTGTCGCCGCGTTCGGCCTTGCTTCTCAGATCGAGTATCAGGCCAAAGCGCTGCGTCCATTTTTTGCTTAATGTGAACAGACTCTGGATTCTGCCGGAGAGAAGTTCGAATTCGATTTCGCAAACCGGCAATTCCAGGCTGCCGGCGCAGACCGTTCCCTGATCGTAGGCCAGCTCGACGGTTCCGTACCGGGTGCGGATTTTCCGCAGCAGGCGTTTGATCCTGGTTTCGTAGCACAGCGCCAAAGGATTTTTCAGCCGTGTGAAAACGGATTTCAGTTCGCCGCTTTCATACAGCGACAGGTCCAGCGTTGGCTCAGTGCGCGGGTGATTGATTTCGATGCGCGACAAGGCATCCGCGCCTGGCATTTTCAGGGTCTGGATCCAATGTTCGCCTTCCCGGCGCAACCGCAGCGCTATTTTGGCTTGCGCCAGTTCGCGTCCGGCTGTGTCGAAGTAAAGCGCATGCAGGGCAATTTCGGTGGCCTGCTGCCCCCGCAACTCCTGTTCCAGGGCGAGGCGCGCTTTTGCCGGCACGTGCAGTTTGATTTCTCGTTCTAACATTTCCGGCAGCAAGTCATTGATGACGCCTGTTAACGGTTTGCGGGACGGGCGGTGCAGCGTTTTTGCGTGACAGGTATATGACTATTATTCAGGATAATAATGACAACAATATGACAGTTCATTTTGCCGGCTTGTAACCCAATTGCTCCGATATGGCGCGGGCGCAGTCCTTGAGCGCATGGGCGATGGGGCTTGCCCAGCTCGAGTCGAAGAGCGTGCTTGGCCCCAGGCTGGTCAGTGCCAGCGCAATGTTGCCGGAATGGTCGAAAACAGGCACCGAAAAGGCGTCGATGCCGGGTAGAGGGTTGCCTAATGCGCGGGCCATGCCGTGCTCTTTGATATCGGCCAGCAAGGCGCTCAGGGCTTCCTCGCTGGGCTGTATCTGGCCGATGCTGGTGACTATGGCGGTATCGCCGACCTCTCGTTCAATATAGTGCTGGGCCACCTTGGGCGGCAGCCAGGCCGCAAAGACGTGGCCCGTGGCGGTGTGCAGCATGGACATGACCGTGCCCTTGCGCATGTTCACGTGCACGGGATAGCTCGCTTCGCATATATGGATCATGGTCGGCCCATGCGATCCCAGAACCGCAATCGCCAGCGTATGCCCGATCTGGCTCGCCAGTTGATTGACATAGGGCATGGCAATGCGCACCGGGTCCAGGCGTTGCAGGCTGACCAGGCCCATCTGCAGGGCAAATGGGCCCAGTTCGTATTGCCCGGTCGTCGTGTCCTGCTTTACCAAGCCCACCCGCACAAAACTGACCAGGTAGGGGTGGGCTTTGGCCGAGGTCATGCCCGCCCGTGTGGCCAGGTCGCGCAGGGTAAGGGGGATGCCCGCGTCCACCAGGCTTGCCAGCAGGGGAAAGCCCGTTTCCACGGACTGGATGCTGCGCCGCCCATCGTTGGGACTTGTTGATTGTTTTGCTGCCATGGAGTCGGGAAGTAGGTTGTTTCGGCGGTGGCCGGATACACTGTTCTGGCTTGTTCGGGCGCGGCGGGCCCAAAAAGCAGGCACGCCAATGTTACTCGGGTTTGGCCCGCGACGGGCATAAGTGGCCTGTTCCGGCGACAATGTCCGATACCTGTTGCCGCAGGCGTTAAAATTAGCCAACTTTCCAACGAGTCCCCATAACCATGAGCAACACCCCAATAGAAGACCCTAGCCGGTCGGAGTCGTACGATATTTCCCCCGTTCCCGATATCATCGCCGAGTTGCGCGCCGGCCGGCTGGTCATTCTGGTTGACGAAGAAGACCGTGAAAACGAAGGGGATCTCGTCATGGCCGCCGAATATGTCACGCCCGACGCCATCAATTTCATGGTGACGCATGCGCGCGGCCTGGTGTGCCTGACGCTGACCGAAGAGCGCTGCCGCCAGCTTCAGTTGCCGCTCATGGCCAGCCGCAACGGAACGCGATACGGCACTAATTTCACCATGTCCATCGAAGCGGCCGAGGGGGTCGAAACCGGCATTTCCGCCGCCGACCGCGCGCGGACCATCCAGGTTGCCGTGGCGCGCGACGCCAAACCGGCCGATATCGTCCAGCCGGGGCATATTTTCCCGGTTCAGGCGGTGCGCGGCGGGGTGCTGGTGCGCGCCGGCCATACCGAGGCCGGCTGCGATTTGACGGATCTGGCCGGGCTTACGCCGGCCGCGGTCATTTGCGAAATCCTCAAGCCCGACGGCACGATGGCGCGCCTGCCCGATTTAAAACTGTTTGCGCGCGAGCATGGCCTGAAGATAGGCACAATTGCCGACCTCATCCAGTACCGCAGCGAGCACGAAACCATGGTCGAGCGCGTGTCGGCGCGTACAATAGAAACCCCTTGGGGGGAATTCCAGGCGGTAGCCTATCGTGATCGCGCCTCGGGGGCGCCGCATCTGGCCCTGGTGCATGGCGCGATAGAGCCCGAAGTGGAAACCCTGGTGCGGGTACACGAACCCACCAGCATGCTCGATGTCTTGTGCGTTGGGGCCACGGCCCACAGCTGGAGCGTCTCGAATGCGCTCAAGACCATTGTTGCGGCGCCGTCCGGGGTGCTGGTGCTGCTCAATTGCCAGGGCTCGGCCGAGATCATGTTCAGCCAGTTCGCGGCCTGGGGGCAGCCTGGCGACGAAAAAAACCAAAGTGGCGACAATCGTTTCGATCTTAGAACCTATGGCATCGGGGCGCAGATTTTGCGCGATCTGAATGTCGGCAAAGCGCGTTTATTGGCCCGGCCGCGAAAAATGCCCAGCATGGCCGGTTTTTCTTTAACGATCACGGGTTACGATAGCGAACCCGTCAATTTGGCCTAACAGGAATACCGACTATGAATCCTTACACTTTGTCTCCCGATCTGAATGGTGAAGGTCTGCACCTGGGTATTGTCCGCGCCCGTTTCAACGAAGAAATCGGCCAGGCCGAGCTCGAGGCCTGCCTGGCGGAACTGGCCGAATTGGGTGTCGATGAGCGCGACGTCATGCTGGTTTCGGTGCCGGGCGCTCTCGAGCTGGGCGTTACCCTGGCCCAGATGGCCGAAACGTTTGAGTTCGATGCGCTGATTGCACTGGGCGCTGTCATCCGGGGCGAAACGTATCACTTTGAACTGGTCAGCAACGAGAGCGCTTCGGCCATCAGCCGGGTATCGCTCGAAACCGGCATTCCAATCGCCAACGGGGTGTTGACCACCGATACCGACGAGCAGGCGCAATCGCGGGCTGCCGGGAAAGGTCGCGATTGCGCGCGTGCCGCGGTGGAAATGGCCAATCTGGTCGCGGCGCTGGAGCCGGAATCAGACGACGAAGAAGATGAGGACGAAGATTTTGACGACGAAGAATAACGCTCATAACGGCCACGACGGGTCCGCTGCGCAAAAACCCAATTCGCGCAGCGCGCGCAGGCGCGCGCGCGAGTTCGCCCTGCAGGGTGTGTATGCATGGCTGTTGCGCGGCGATGATGGCTTGCAGGAAGCCGGCGCCATCGACGCGCATATCCGCGACGACGACGAATTCCAGGAAGCCGACGCTACATGGTTCAAAACCCTGTTGCACGGCGTATTGCGCGAAGCCCCCGGGCTGCGCGAGCGTTTTGTGCCGTACATCGACCGTCCCTTGGCGGAGCTTTCTCCGATCGAGCACGGAATACTCCTGATAGGCAGCTACGAGCTTATCCATCATGTCGAAGTACCTTATAAGGTAGCCATCAACGAAGCGGTGGAACTGGCTAAATCGTTCGGCGGAACCGATGGCTTCAAATTCGTCAACGGAGTCCTCGACAAAATGGCGGCCGATGTCCGGTCCGCCGAGGTCCAGGCTGCGGCGCGCCGCTAAGGCCGGCTAAAAGAGGGCCTATTGGGCAACGAATTCGATCTTATCGCTCGGTATTTTTCTCGTCCTGTGCCTGATCGGTTTTTAGGGGTCGGTGACGACTGCGCCCTGTTTCCCGTGGCTCCCGGCATGCAAGTGGCCGCCAGTACCGACCTTCTCATCGAAGGGCGGCATTTTTTTGCCGACGTCGATCCCAATGCGCTGGGCCACAAGGCGCTCGCCGTCAATTTATCGGATCTTGCCGCCATGGGCGCGCAGCCCCTGGCATGTTTGCTGAGCCTGTCTCTGCCAGGCATCGATGCGGACTGGCTCGAGGCTTTTTCAAATGGCTTCTATGCGCTGGCCGATGCCAGCGGCTGTCCCCTGGTCGGGGGCGACACCACGCGCAGCCCGGGCGGCATCGTTATCAGCGTTACCGTATTCGGCCAGATCCAGGCGGGCCAGGCACTGCGTCGCAATGCTGCCAGGGTCGGAGACGACATATGGATCACAGGCACGCTTGGGGCCGCCGATATCGCCTTGAAACTGTTGTTGAACGCGCTGCCGGCCAATCCCGACCTGCTGAGCGCTACTCGCCCGTTCCTGGAGCGGCCGCTGCCTCCCCTCGGCCTGGGGCAGAAATTGGCCGGCGTGGCGCACGCGGCGCTGGATATTTCCGATGGCCTCGTGCAAGATCTGGAACATATACTCGATGCCAGCGGCTGTGGCGCGGAACTCGACTACGCAGCGCTGCCGGTTGACCCGGCTTTACGCCGCCTGCCGCAAAGCGTGCAGCAGGCGGCTGTGCTGGGCGGCGGCGATGTGTATCAGCTTTGCTTTACGGCCGCCGCGCCGCGCCGCGAACAGATTTTGGCGTTGGCGCAGCAGTCTTCGGTGGCCGTGTCGCGGGTGGGCCGCATTACTGCCGAGCCCGGGTTGAGGGTAAAAGGGGCCGACGGGCAATTCATTACGCCTTTGCCCGCGGGGTTCGATCATTTTGGCTGAAGTTTTCATGCGAATTTTTAGAGGTTGGTTTTATGCCTTCTGTTGATCCCGGTACGTCGGCGACACCGCCCCTCGAGCCGACCCTGGCATGGGTATACCATTCGCCCGCGCGGATTATTTCGTTTGGTTTCGGCAGCGGCCTGTTGCGGCCCGGGCCGGGCACATGGGGCACGGTCCTGGCGTGGATACTCTGGGTGCTGCTGGTTTCCCGGCTTCCCGATGGCGCAATTGCCGCCGTGCTGGTGTTATCGTTTGCCTATGGCTGCTGGAGCTGCCACCGCGTCGGCAAGGAACTGGGGCAGCCCGATCACGGCGGCATGGTATGGGACGAAATCATCGCCTTCTGGCTGGTGCTGTGGTTGACTCCCGGGGTATGGGGCGCGCAATTGCTGGCGTTTCTGCTGTTCAGGGCCTTTGATATCGTCAAGCCGCCGCCCATTCATTTCTTTGACGCTCATTTCAAAAATGGCTTCGGAGTGATGTGGGACGACATCGTTGCCGCCATATACGCCTTGCTGGTGATGGCGATTCTGGTTCGATTGGAGCTATTGCTATGAGCGCGCACGAATCTTCAGACCTGGTTCAGGCATTGGGGCAGTTGATGATAGACCGCGGCTGGATGATGGCCTGTGCCGAGTCCTGCACCGGGGGCCTTTTGAGCGCCGCGCTGACCGATGTGGCGGGGTCGAGCCAATGGTTCGACCGAGGCTTCGTTACCTACAGCAATGCGGCCAAAATACAGCATCTGTTGGTGCATGCCGATACGCTGGAACGGTTCGGCGCCGTCAGCGAAGAAACCGCCATGGAAATGGCGGCCGGCGTGCTGGCGGTTTCCAGCCTGTCGCAATTTGCCATTTCCACGACCGGCATTGCCGGGCCTGGCGGCGCGACGCCGGGCAAGCCGGTAGGCATGGTGTGTTTCGGTTTTGCCCGGCGCACGCCCGATGGCGTTACAACACGTGCCGCGATCCGGGTTTTCGAAGGCGACCGCCAGCAGGTGCGTTCAAGCGCCGTTGCCTATGCCCTGCATACCGCCATAGAGCTTATCGGGCAGCATTGATCGCATCGCGCGTGGCCAGGGCCGCCGCCGATGCCGCTTCGCGCCAGTCCTCTCCGCCGCTGGCGTACAAAATGGCGCGCGACGAATTGATCATCATTCCCGCCCCACGGCTGTCGCAGCCCGCCTTGACCGTGGCGGGGATATCGCCGCCCTGGGCGCCTATACCCGGCACAAGCAGAGGCATATCGCCGACACGCTGCCTGACCCGGGCGATTTCATCGGGGAAGGTGGCGCCCACCACCAGGGCGCATTGGCCGTTGGTATTCCAGCGGTCGGCGACCAGTCCGGCCACATGCAGGTACAGCGGCAGGTCGTCTTTCGACTCGATGAACTGCAGGTCGGAGCCGCCCTTGTTCGAGGTGCGGCACAACACAATGACCCCGCGGTCCTGCCAGGCCAGATACGGTTGTATGGTGTCGAAGCCCATATACGGGCTGACCGTGACCGCATCGGCGTTATAGCGCTCGAACGCTTCACGGGCATATTGTTCGGCTGTCGAGCCTATGTCGCCGCGCTTGGCATCGAGCACGATGGGGAGCTGCGGATATGCCTGGCGTATGTACCGGCACAGGGCTTCAAGTTGCTCTTCAGCGCGTTGCGCCGAGAAATACGCGATCTGCGGCTTGATGCCGCAGGCATAGGGAGCGGTGGCATCGACAATGGCGCGACAGAACTCGTAGATGGCGTCGTCGCGGCCTTGAAGCTCGGCGGGAAAGCGCTGCGGATCGGGGTCCAGGCCCACCATGAGCAGGGAGTTCGAGGCGGACCAGGCTTGATTGAGCTTTGTAATGAATGTCATGGGCGATAACAGGGGTGCGGCAAAAGTGGCGGAAACGGCAGCCGTCTACAGGGATGTGCGACGCGCGCAGGCTCTAGTGTAGTGGACTTTGCACGCGCCGATCGCGCCGCAAGCCCGGGGCAGCCGTTTGCCTTTTCATCTACAGGAACCGGACGCACAACAAGGTGCCCCAGACCAGGCCTCCCAGCGCCAGGGACAGCATGACCGCCGCGCTGCCCAGGTCCTTGGCGCGGCCGATCAGGGGATGATGTTCGAGCGTAATCGCATCGGCCAGCGCTTCGAGCGCCGAATTCAGGATCTCCACGATCAGGACAAACAGGATCGTTGATAGCAGCAGCAGGATCTCCAGGGCATTGCGGCCCAGCCAGAAGGCCGCTGGCGTCAGCACAACAGCCAGCAGCAGTTCCTGGCGAAAGGCCGCCTCATGCTGAAACGCGGCTTTGAAGCCCTGCAGCGAATAGCGCAGGGCATTGAGCAGGCGGCCGAAACCGCCAAGGCTTTTATAAGGCGACGATGTGTTCATTCTTCTCTGGCGGCTTTAATTTATATTTATGCGGGAACGGGTGCCCGCTCTTCGCAATTAACAATGGCTGTATGGGGACCCCTCATAGCCAAATCAACGCTCGGACACTGAATCATACAGGCGCAGCCTGATCCAGCCAAACTTAATCCTGGGCCTCGCAGGGGGCGCTGCCATGCGCTCATAAAAAATGTCCGTTATCAAGTCTTTTCTGATGGCGTGCATGTCGAGAAAATCCATATAAACCAATAGCGCGGCAGTGATCCGAATGAGTCCCAGGAGGTTGGTCGTTATGGTGGACTCAGCATCTGTCAGGTCTTCTTGTTGATTTAGAAGGTTTTCGGGCTGCTGAAAGCCCGCATTGTTAATGAGAACGTTCAATCCCGGTGCTTTCTCGGCGAGGTACCGCGCTATCCGCTTGATGTCTTGCAGGTCGTTGGCGTTGAAGACGGCACATTGCATTCCAGGATTTGCCACGCAGACCGTCTCTAAGACGGACAGTCGCCGTCCGGAAATGATGACTTGGTTGCGTAGAGCGTGGAATGCCTCGGCCAAACCGCGTCCGATGCCCGAGCCGCCAGCGGTGATGAAAATTATGTTGCCGGTGAGTTTCACGCATGCTCCTTGAAGTCTGCCGCGTTGAATTGATTACCCGGTTTGGTCGACAGACGTAACGCAAGGAAGTTGCCGATTGCTTCAAGCGCGCTAGTCGCTGCGTTGGTTCGCCCAACAGTGGATAGGAATCCGTGTGGCATGCCTTTCCACACATCTAACTTTGCGTCGACACCAGCAGCAACAGCACGCTCGACATAGAGACAAGAGTCATCTAACAGCACTTCGTCGTTGCCCACATGCACGCGAACTGGCGGCAAGTTTTGCAGGATGCCATACAGCGGTGAAGCAAGCGGATCGGTTGCGGCCTGCTCATTCAGGTACGACTTGACCAGGGCTTCGACTTGGGCACGGACGAAGTACGGGTCTGCATCTGCTCGTGAGCTCCAGCTCTCGCCAGAAAGGGTAAGGTCGGTCACTGGAGACAGCACCACCGCGGCCACTGGGAGCGAGCTACCCACACGCGCCTTCGAAGTTGTCCATGCCAAAAGACCGAGCGCTAAACCGCCGCCCGCTGAATCGCCCACTATAGCCACGCGACTTACGCCACACTGGAACAGCCCTTCGTAGCAGGCTTGCACGTCGTTGGCTGCAGCTGGAAACGGGTTTTCTGGCGCTAGTCGGTAGTCGGGAATGAAGGCCGCTGCACCTGCACTCACAGCGATGTGTGCGACCAGCCCGCGAAAGGCTTGCGCCGAGCCCCAGTTGTACCAGCCTCCGTGCAAATGAAGGATCACCTCATCGACGCGGGCATTCACAGGGCGGCACCACCAGCCAGCGACACCGCCGACGCTGTCGGCCTCGAACGTGACATCCGCCGGCGCTTGAACGCGGCCCATGATGTTATCGAAGGGACCACGCGCGGCAATACCTTGCATCTTGCCCTTCATTGGAAGAACCATCTCACGCAAGCCAGTCATTACAACGGCATCAGCGGATGTCAGGGGATGAGTAGTTGCCCAGGGGGCATCAAGAGAAGCATTTTTGGAAAAAGACATGGCGTATCTCCGAGAGATTTGAGTCGGCAAAGCAAGTAATTGGTGGCGTTAATTTATTTAACTGAACGTAATGTAATTATAAATTGAACGAAGGTCAACCCATTGCTCCCGCATTACGGTTCATCTGCTCTACTCGGCGGTGCGATTTCTCAAACAGCGTGATGGACCGAACTGAGCGTCCTGTGACTTGGCACCACGAAATTCTTTACGGATCGTTTTGATAAAACTAAAATGGAGGCATGTCTACTATCGAGCCCACCCGAGTGTCGCGAGGGCGTCCGCGTAGCGTCTCTGCGGACTCTCATGTTGTGATCCTGAATGCCGTTTTCGAACTGCTGCAGGAGACTTCAGTTCGCGACCTGACCATGGAAGCGATTGCCAAACGTGCCAAAGTCGGCAAGCCAACTCTCTACAAGTGGTGGCCATCTAAGGCAGCACTCGTGTTTGCTGTATTCCATGAGCGGGTCGCAGTGGTGTCGAAAATCCCGAAGTCCGCGACCGCTGAACACGCTATTCGCACGAAAGTCCGTCGTCTCATCCATGAATTCAATGGCTTGTTCGGCAAGGTCATTGCCGACTTGATTGCCGAGGGTCAAAGCGAACCGGAAATCCTGAGCGAACTGGTGGAGCAACATATCAATGCTCGCAGAACTGCAACTGCGGCGGATATCGAGGAGGGGAAGCAGAAAGGAGAGTTTGACGAGTCGGTCGATGCCCAGTTGTTGATCGATGCTATCTTTGGCCCTCTATATTTCAGACATCTACTGCGCCACGCTCCGCTGACGCAAGTCTATGGGGATGAACTCGTTACCCAAGTACTCAAAGGCGTGCGCCCCGCTGGCAGTTCCCCCCGCGCGTCAACGCGAACGAAGAGGGGCAAAGAAGTATCCTCGCGAAGCTAGTGCGTTCTGTACCAATCCTTGTTCGATCAAGAAACCCGACCGCTGCCGCAGTGCCTCGCGCGCGTCACCGCCGAAGTCGTTGTCGGCGATGCTGCTGGTGCCGCCGATCAATTGCTGCTCCAACCAGATCGCGCCGATCACGCGTGTCTGGCGCTCGATAGGAAAGTGCGAACGCAGCTCCATCGACACGCCATCCAGCCGCTGTATATTGTATTACCGACCTTGCTCAGGCAGGTTCGCTGGCACGCGCCAGACTCTCTCGGCGATGTTCTTGTCGGCTGCCCGGACTTCGGCTGAACCGCGTGCTTCAACTATGGTGACCCAATTTCCAGGTGCTGCGTGGGAGTCACGCGGCTGGAAAGTGGATCGGCTTGTGGAAAGCACCGGGGTATGGTGAATCCACTTGATCCCTAAGGTAACTCGCTGTGACGAGCCTCAGCGTAGACCAGCCAAATTTGGTGCTGGCGTCAGCATGAAAAAAAATCCCGGCCAGAGACCGGGATTTTTTCGAGACAGGCGCCGGCCCGAAGGCCGGCAGACCGCAAAGGCGCTTAGAAGCCGCCCATGCCGCCCATTCCACCCATGTCAGGCATAGCCGGACCGGCAGGCTTGTCTTCCACGATTTCGGCCACAGCGGCTTCAGTCGTGAGCAACAGGCTGGCCACCGAGGCGGCGTTTTGCAGAGCCGTGCGGGTAACCTTGGTAGGATCCAGCACGCCTTGCTCAACCAGGTCGCCGTATTCGCCGGTGGCAGCGTTGTAACCGTAGTTACCCTTGCCATTGGCGACATTGTTGACCACAACGCTGGGCTCGTCGCCGGCATTGGCCACGATAGTGCGCAAAGGAGCTTCAACGGCGCGCAGAATCAGCTTGATGCCTGCTTCCTGATCGACGTTGTCGCCCTTGACCTTGGCAATGGCGGCCTTGGCACGAATCAGCGCAACGCCGCCGCCAGGAACAATGCCTTCTTCCACTGCGGCGCGAGTGGCATGCAGAGCATCTTCCACGCGGGCTTTCTTCTCTTTCATTTCGATTTCGGTCGCGGCACCGACACGAATCACCGCAACACCGCCAGCCAGTTTGGCCACGCGTTCTTGCAGTTTTTCGCGATCGTAGTCGGACGTTGCTTCTTCGATCTGAACGCGTACTTGCTTGACGCGAGCTTCGATCGATTTGCTGTCGCCAGCGCCATCGATGATCGTGGTGTTTTCTTTAGCCACTTCGATGCGCTTGGCCTGACCCAGATCGGTCAGGGCGGCTTTCTCGAGCGACATGCCGGTTTCTTCCGAAATCACAACGCCGCCGGTCAGGATGGCGATATCTTCCAGCATGGCCTTGCGACGGTCGCCGAAGCCAGGAGCCTTGACAGCCGTGGTCTTCAGAATGCCGCGAATGTTGTTGACCACCAGAGTAGCCAGGGCTTCGCCTTCGACGTCTTCGGCAATGATCAGCAAAGGACGGCTGGATTTTGCAACTTGCTCGAGAATCGGCAAGAGGTCGCGGATGTTGCTGATTTTCTTGTCGAAAATCAAGACATACGGATCTTCCAGAACCGACACTTGCTTGTCGGGATTGTTGATGAAGTAGGGCGACAGATAGCCGCGGTCGAATTGCATGCCTTCGACGACGTCCAGTTCATTTTCCAGCGATTTGCCGTCTTCGACGGTGATCACGCCTTCTTTGCCCACTTTGTCCATGGCATTGGCAATGATTTCGCCAATCGAGCTGTCGCTGTTGGCCGAGATCGAACCGACCTGGGCGATTTCCTTGCTGGTGGTGCAAGGCTTGGACAGTTTCTTCAACTCTTCGACGGCAACGGCAACAGCTTTGTCGATACCGCGCTTGAGGTCCATGGGGTTGATGCCGGCGGCCACGTATTTCAGGCCTTCTTCGACGATCGACTGAGCCAGCACGGTAGCGGTGGTGGTGCCATCGCCCGCGTTGTCGGACGTTTTGGAGGCAACTTCTTTAACCAGTTGTGCACCGATGTTTTCGAATTTGTCTTTCAGTTCGATTTCTTTGGCAACCGAAACACCGTCTTTGGTCACGGTGGGGGCGCCGAAAGAGCGCTCCAGAACCACGTTGCGGCCTTTAGGGCCCAAAGTCGTTTTCACGGCATTGGCGAGAATGTTCACGCCACGGACGATGCGCACGCGAGCGTCATCGCCAAATAGTACTTGCTTAGCAGCCATTATTAAATTCCTTGCTTGATTCGGATGATTACTGGATTACGGCGAGGACTTCTTCCTCGCGAATAACGAGCAGCTCTTCGCCGTCAACCTTGACTGCCTGGCCGGCATATTTGCCGAACAGAATCTTGTCGCCGGCCTTCAGATCAACCGGCAGCACTTTGCCGTCTTCGGTTCTTTTGCCAGGACCTACAGCGATGACTTCGCCTTGATCGGGTTTTTCAGCGGCGCTTTCGGGAATTACAATGCCCGACGCAGTGGTGCGCTCGTTGTCCAGACGCTTGACGATCACGCGATCGTTCAAAGGACGCAGTGCCATGGAGGAACTCCTGTTCAGTAAAAAAATGGAAATATTAGGGTAGGGGGTCAATTGTTAGCACTCAACCCCTTCGAGTGCTAATTATAGGGATGAATTGAATTTGTTCAAGTGGGGGGGAAGGGTTTGTTACATTTTTGATGTCGAATGTCGAACACCACTTGTAGACGTTCGCGAAGATAAGATCAACGCCCATCAATGAACGTTGATCGCTTGCGATATTGCCGGATCAACGATAGCTACTGTGCCAAGGAACCCCAATGAACAGGAGCTATGAGGTCATCTGTGTGGCCGGTCCGGGCAAAAGGCCGTCTTTGGAAGTCATACATCGCGCTCTGATGAGTTCCGCTATCGCACCAGCCCCCTGTTTCCAAGGAGCGTAAGATGCCACCTTAAGGCTTAATCAAAATGAAGCAAGAACTTGCACTTCGCCAGATACAATTGCCTCCCACGGTCTGGAGAACAGACGTGTCGCGCTTGTAACGGGTATTGGGGCGGCTATGGGTTTAGCTGCCTTGCTTTGAATTGCGGCGCAAATCCTGACTATCTCCAACTGCCTTAAATATCTTCAAAACTTAATATGACAATTCCCAACTCCTCTCTACCGGTCAGTGTCGTAACTGGCGCCGCACGCGGCATCGGGCTCGCAACCATTCGATGGTTTCTGGCTCACGGCCACCAAGTGGTTATGCTCGACATTGATGCCGAGGAACTCTCAAAAGCCGCACTCGAGTATCAAGGTGACAAGCGCGTACTTGCGCTGCCCTGTGACGTGTCGAACCCCGAGCAAGTGCAAGAGACCATGGCGCGGATCGAGGCGCACTTTGGCCGCATCGATGCGCTGGTGAACAATGCCGGCGTTGCTGTGTTCAAGACGTTAGGCACGACCTCGTTCGAAGAGTGGCGCTACGTGATGGCGACAAATCTGGATGGCGCCTTCCTCTGCTCGCAAGCCTGCGTACCCGTGATGTTAAAGAACGGCGGCGGTTCAATCGTCAACATCGCGTCGATCTCGGGATTGCGCGCCAGCACCTTGCGCGTTGCCTATGGCACCAGTAAGGCCGCGCTCATCCACCTTACGCGTCAACAGGCGGTTGAATTCGGAACCATGGGAATCCGGGTCAACGCAATCGCGCCAGGGCCTGTCGAAACCGAAATGGCCAAGCAAGTCCATTCGGCAGCAATCCGGGCCGACTATTACGACAGTATTCCGCTCGGTCGCTATGGCACTATGGAAGAAATTGCGTCGGCGGTCGGTTTTTTGTGCACACCGGGCGCCAGCTATGTGAATGGCCAAGTGCTCGCCGTCGACGGCGGATTCGATGCAGCGGGCGTCGGGTTGCCGACTCTACGCCGTGAGGCCGGTGGACGCTAAATGCTTTGAAGTCTTCCTTAGGCCACTCACCAGTCACGCCGTGACACTGTGGCCTAAGGAGGCGCTCGATCAAGCTGCGCAGCGCTCCTGAGCTTGAACGTAATACAACGGCCATCAACGTCCGCTTCTGGCCGAGGCTGTGTGAAAACTCCATCGTGAACAGGCTGACTTGAGACGCGACCTCTCAGATCGACCCATTCCCGATTATCGGGTAATCGGGAATGGTTTTGCTACTCCCGAAAATGGGGCTTTTTCGAGTTTTCACACAGCCTCGGCCAGAAGCAGACATTAGACTCGAAAGTCGCCGTCTGCGGCGATTCCCTCCCAAGTCCAAACGCCCACCGACCGTCCTTCGGCATGACGCCGCGGTCATATAGAAAAAAGGAAAAATGCCACACTGCGTGAGCAGCCACCCTACGTCAGGTAGACAGCGCTCGGTAGCGACTCAATGCAAGAGTTAACCCGACGACCTATATTTCCCGACCCCGGACAAAGCGATTTAACTATTTTTTCGGCTAATATTTGCAGTCGTTCCTTGCTGCCTACCGATATGGTCATCAGGCCAACGAACCTTTACGAGGTGACGTAATGTTGTTTGCAGTTCGTTTCTACGACAGGCCTAAGCGGCCTGAGGTGCGAAAGAGCTTCTTAAATGCACACCTTGAATGGCTTCGCGTTCACAGTGACGTAATTCTTATCGGCGGCTCTCTGCGGCTGGATCCAGAATCTGATGCCATAGGGGCGTTATGGATCGTTCACTGCGACAGTAAAAGTGTTATTGAAGATCTGCTTCGCACAGATCCCTTCTGGATACACGGGCTGCGGGAAAGATATGAAATCCACTCTTGGCACAAGGCGTTCCCTGAGCAAACCGCCATTTGAAATAAACGGGAGCAACCGTAAAGGCTTGAGCTGACACATTGATGATAGGCTTCAATCGGCTAGGAGCGGCCGGTCATGCTTTAGCCTCGAAGCAGCCATTCGCGCTGACGCTCCCGCGAACTTGGTCGAGAAGGCGCGGTGCCTAAATCGGTGGATTAACGTTTTCATCAGACGTGTTATTCGTGTACAAATATACAATGCATAGTGCCTGAACACAGCATGCATGCGGGCCATGACTTGTCACCGATGTGCTACCTTTGGAGGCCATGGCTGATATTTTTTTGTATGTAACAAGTCGGGCGCTCACCTAATTCAGAACGGGTCGAGAATGAAATCTCCAACCAAGTCCCCTACAGCCCTGTCTATTCATCACTTTGAGCAGCAACAAGACTGGACTACCTGGCTGACAGAAAACCATAACCTATCGTCTGGCGTGTGGTTGAAACTTGCAAAGAAGGGAGCCGATACACGGTCAGTTTCATACGACGAAGCCGTTGAAATTGCCCTTTGCTTTGGATGGATAGATGGACAAAAGCAAGCCCACAGCGAGCAATTCTGGCTCCAGAAATTTACTCGACGTTCAGACAAAAGCATTTGGTCCAAGATCAATAAGGAGAAAGCGCTTGCCTTGGTCAAAGCAGGAGCCATGAAACCAGCCGGACTTAAAGAAATTGAGCGCGCGAAGATCGACGGGCGCTGGGACGCTGCGTATGACTCGGCCAGCAAGGCAACTGTACCAAGTGATTTTCAGTCCGCGCTAGATAGCAATGCGCGAGCGAAGGACTTCTTTGGAACGCTCGACAGTCGGAATCGATACGCCGTTCTGTTCAGGATACAAACCGCCAAGAAGGCTGAAACGCGCGCCAAGCGAATTTCACAGTTCGTGCAAATGCTGGAACGACATGAAAAGGTACATCCGTAACCAATTCGAGTAGCGCCAGAAAGCCGCCAAGATTGAAATGATTTACCTATGCAACGACAACTTCGGAGCAGTCAATTTTTAGGGCACTCTCGATCAACGTTTATCCACCACGCCTCATTCCAGATACGGCATCAGCACAACTTCGATCCATTTCATGAATGCGCGTACTCGGCGCGACAGATTGCTCCGATGTGCTACGACGAGGGACACGGCGAGCGCCCGGCGACGAAAATCGGGCATAACCTCCACAAGTGCTCCACTCTCTAAGTATTGGCCAATCCCCAAGAGTGGCGCCTGAATCAGGCCAAGGCCGGCGAGGGCAGCGGCTTCGTAGGTCTGCGCGCTGTTGACGTGCAGCTTACCTGGCAACTGAAGCGTCGAGTAGCTATCGCCGTCCGGATATTCCCATCCATAGGGTCTTGCGCCCAGCATCGTCGAAAAATGAATTGCCCGATGCTCCTGACGCTGGAGATCTTCGAGCGATCGAGGGACGCCATGGCGCGCCAGATAGGCGGGGCTGGCAGCGTTGACCATGCGCAGCAAACCCAGCGGGCGGGCAATCAGCGTCTCGTCCCTTATGGGTCCAAGCCGCAATACACAGTCGAACCCCTCTTGAACCAGATCGACTTGCCGATCCGTACTCGACACTTCCAGCTCCAACTCGGGATGAGTCGCCATGAACTCCGGCAATGCCGGCACGATCGTTGTGCGCGCCACCTCGGTCGGAAGATCGACTCGTAAACGCCCGCGAAGTGCCACGCGATCGCCTGCGAACATCGAGTGTAGGTCATCGACTTCAGCAAGCAGATCACGGGCACGCGCATGAAATGCGCGTCCGTCCTCCGTCAGCTGCACGCTGCGCGTCGTCCGGTGCAGGAGTCTGACACCGATATCTTCTTCCAGCTTCCGGACCGCCATTGAGGCCCTTCCCTTCTGAATGCCCAAGCTATCGGCTGCGTGGGTGAAGCTCCCCATGTCCGCTACCGTTATGAAAATGAGGATGGGTTCGAGATTTTGCATTTCGTGCCTCGGTATTGTTCCCCGCAGAGAGAACAGTAAGTTCAGTTTTTCGGTGTTTATCATACCTAAGAGACACAGTAAGCTTCGAAATTAGATAACCCAATCGGAGAACGGCAAATGTCCAAAACCATGAACCCGCATCAAGTGCCTCAAGCCATGACCTTGCATCGCAGGCTGTGGGCCGGCCGGATAATGAGCGCGATTGTCGTTATCGCTCTGGTGGCAGACGGGACTATTCAGCTTTTCGCGCCAGCACAGATCGCGAGCATGTTGCAGGAAACTGGGTTCGCGATGGACCTGACCCGTGTCGTGGGCCCGATCCTACTCGCCTGCGCCATGCTTTACGCCATTCCAGCCACCTCCGTCCTCGGCGCGATCCTCGTGACAGGTTTTCTGGGAGGTGCCATCTGCGCCCATGTCCGCATTGGTGAGTTGGGGTCGCCGCCGGAAATCATTTCGCTGCTTCTGGGTGCGATGACATGGGGCGGCCTTTACGCGCGTGATCCCCGTATCCGGGCCATTCTGCCGCTCATCCGTTAAACCAACCGGGGCAGTGCTCTGCCCCTCAATATCAGGAGAAAACACATGTTTTTAGTAATGGGAATCACGGGAAAAGTGGGCGGCGCAACGGCAGCACATCTGCTGGCGCACGGCAAGGAAGTACGCGCGCTGGTCCGCAATCGCGAGAAGGCGGCTAACTGGGCGAATCAGGGCGTGGAACTGGTAGACGGCGATTGGAATGATTCGGCAGCCATCGAGCAAGCGCTCAAAGGCGTCGAAGGCGCGTTCGTCATGTTGCCGGCTGTCTGGGCGCCCTCGCCCGATTACAAAGAAGCCAAGAGCGTGATTGCAAACTATGTCGAGGCGCTCGCCAAGGCAGCGCCGCCGCGAGTGGTTGCGCTTTCGTCGATGGGTGCGAACAGGACCAGCGGGCTCGGGATGATCACAGCCCTGTCGCTTCTGGAGCAAGGATTTCGGAACCTGAAATCGCCGGTCGCCTATGTGCGCGCCGGCGGGTTTTTCGAAAACTTTCTCTACGGTTTGCAGGTTGCCCAGGGTGGCACACTCCCCGTCTACTACAACCCGACAAACCGGAAATCAGCCATGGTCGCGACCAATGATATCGGCGCCGAGGTCGCAGCACTTCTGACCGGGCCGGCATGGTTGGGGCATCGGGTCATTGAGCTCGGTTCGATGGTCAGCGCGGATGAAGTAGCGACACAATTGGGCGAAGTCTTGAAGGTCGACGTCAAAGCTTTTGCCATCCCGCGGGCCGGGTGGCCGGCAGCATTCGAGCAGGTCGGCATTCCGAAGGGCCACACCGGACCTGCCGAAGACATGTTTGAGGCCGTCAACGCAGGATGGATGAACCTCGGGGTCGAGGGTACGGAGCACGTCCCGGGCACGACGTCCGCCCGCGATGTCTTCGCGGCGGCCCAGAAGGCCGCTGCAGCGTAGGTCCGCGCTACACGCCCAACCGCGATGACGGCACCTGAACGACATCGTCTTGCTCCCACAAGGTCTTCAGATGGTCAACGAACCATTTGCCTGCGGGTCCAGGCGGTTGCGAAGGCCGGTGAAATGCAGACATCGTCAGCATGAAACCTGTGCGCGGCATTTCATCCACATCCAGAACGACCAACGTGCCTGCAGCGATGTCTTTCTCGACCATGTGCAAGGGCATCCCTCCCCATCCCACGCAGTCTTTGAGAAACGCATATTTGGTCGACAAGTCCGCCAGACGCCAAGTCGACGGCGATGCGACACCGAAGTCCCGACCGGTCGTGAGGTCGGACCTGTCGGTGAGCACAAGTTGTACATGTTTCGCCAGCTCACGCCGTGGTATCCGATGGCTAAAGTTCGCGAGTGGGTGACATGCTGAAGCGACCGCGACCAACGGCAATTCGCCCAGTCGCTCGCTCACCAGTGACGGAAATGTCTGGGGCAACGGAGTCAGTATGCCGAGGCTGCATCGGCCGTCCAGAACGGGCAGATAGGCGGCGCCCAAGCCCTCCACAAAGAGGCGCAGTGGCGTCAACGGAAACTGGCGCGCAAACGCTTTCGCGACGGCGCTGACAACGGTGGTCGGAAAGAACACATCGACTACCACGGAGAGTTCAGCCTCCACGCCTGAATTCATGAGCTTGGCACGAGCCTTCAGCGTGTCCACCCCTGACACGATGTTTCGAGCGTCTGCGAGCAACAGCACGCCCTCCGGCGTGAGCTTCGGGAACCGACCCGAGCGGTCAAACAGCTTGACCCCGATTTGGTCTTCCAGTCCCCCGACCCAGCCGCTCACCGCCGATTGAACGCGGTTGAGCTTTCGAGCTGCGGCCGAAAAACTGCCTTCATCGACGGCGGCAATGAAGGTTCTGAGCTGGTCCAGAGAGACGCCATCGAGCATTCACGTGTCCTACCATCTCAAAAATAGATGGATTACATCTCAATATACTATCTTTTCAAAATACATGTCGACCGCCATCATTCGAACAGTGAAGGGCAATCTGACGTGAACTAATCCACGATGGCCCCGAAATTCATAAACGTTCATTCAAGGAATTCAACATGACTTATTCCATTATCGGAACCGGCAACGTCGGTAAAGCCCTAGCCCGGCAATTCGCCCGTAGCGGCATCTCGGTCGGCGTCGCGAACACTCGCGGCCCAGACTCCATCGCGTCGATGGTCGAAGAGCTTGGCGATAAGGTCGTTCCCCTGGCACTGCAGGAGGCACTCAAGGCCGACGTGATCATCCTGGTGGTTCCATTCTGGGCGCACCGAGACGTTGCCAAGGCCGCCACGACGTGGCAGGGCAAAGTCGTCATTGATGTCACCAATGCTTATGGTGTGCCGCTGTCCGACCTCGACAACCTGCCTTCCTCAGCAATCGTCGCCAAAGCGCTGCCTGGCGCGCACCTCGTGAAGGCATTCAACCATCTGCCCGCAGGTGTGCTCGCACAGGATCCTGCCACCGCCGGAGGCCGTCGGGTGATCTTTCTGTCGGGTGACGACGAAGACGCGACCGCGACGGTCGCCGCCCTGGTCGAGAAGCTCGGCTACGCGCCGATCAGTCTGGGCAAGATTGCGGAAGGGGGTCAGCTCGTGCAGGCCCGGGACAAGAACTGGGCGCCGCTAATTTTTCAAGACCTATTCAAGAAAGAGAAGTGAACGATGTACGACCACGTAATCTGGCCCGAGCGGTTTGATCCGAAGACGTCGGCCATCTACGCGCTTAACGACATTGACGTGAAGGCGCCGCCTGAAGTTGTGTGGAAGCTGCTCGTCGACGCGGAGAATTGGTCGAGCTACTTTCCTGCCGAAGATCAGGTCAAGATCCTGACCGGTGAGAAGGAATTGGCGCTCGGCACGAAATACAGCCGAGTGACGGTTGGCTTTCCGATGAGCCTTGTCGTGACCGAGTACGTGCCAAACCAAAGGCTCGCGTGGGCTACGACAGTCGACGGCGACGAGACCGGTTCGAGCGCCTACCACGGCTGGGTCATCACTCCTACTGACCAAGGTTGTCACGTACTGACGGAGGAGACGCAACAAGGTCCCTGGTTTCTCGACGTGCTCGGACACAAGCATCCCGGTGGACTTTACCGCTATCACCAGGAATGGGTCGAATGTCTTGCCCGCGCAGCGGAGGCGGCAGCAGCAAAGAAAGCAGGTTGACGCATTTGTCCGGAAGCCTGGGCACGCCGCTCAGGCTTCAGCGCTTTCGGCGGAAGGGCGCTGAACTCGCATCTGCGCGAGCGAGATTGGATCTGGGGCGGAACGCGCTTCCAGCCCGGATCAGCGGATGGATCACTTAACTCACACACTATTGGAAAAGAACAGCATGAAGATCGAACTTAAAGGCCGCAAGGCCATCGTTACCGGATCGACGGCAGGCATTGGCCGTGCGATCGCCGAAGGGCTCGCACGCGCCGGCGCATCGGTCGTCATCAATGGGCGCGGAGAACAGCGGGTCGCAGCAGCGTTGCAAGAGCTGCGTGCGCTGTTGCCCGAGGCGGACTTTACGGGCGTGGTCGCCGACCTCTCAACGACGGAGGGATCAGCAGCCCTCGTGGCTCAGGTGAAGGATGCCGACATTCTCGTCAACAACCTCGGCACGGCCCACCTCAACGGCTTCTTTGAGCAGAAGGACAGCGAGTGGCTTGACCTGTTCCAACTCAATGTCATGAGTGGCGTGCGCGCCGCACGGCACTACGTGCCCGGGATGGTCAAGCGCGGCTGGGGACGGGTCGTTTTCATCAGCAGCGAGTCTGGGGTAGCGATTCCCAAGGAGATGATCGACTATGGCATGACAAAGACCGCACAGCTCGCCGTATCGAGGGGGCTTGCAGAGCTGGTCGGTGGGACTGGCGTCACCGTCAACGCGGTTTTGCCCGGGCCGACCCGATCCGAGATCCTGGGCAACTGGATGAAGGCCACCGCTGGGGAGCAGGGCATCACGCAGGAGGAAGCGGAGCAAAACTTCCTTAAGACGATGCGCCCGACGACGCTGATCAACCGGTTCACGACGACCGAGGAAGTCGCAAACATGGTGATTTACGTCTGCTCGGAACAGGCTTCCGGTACGAGCGGCGCCGCACTGCGCGTCGACGGCGGCGTCATTCGCTCGATCCCCTGAGCTTCGCGATCTGCGCACCGACGGAACGGTCAGCCGGCAGTCCCCAACAACCAAGGGGAAAAAGTATGTTTGAAACAATCAAATGGCCGGCAGATATGGTGCCCAGCCCTTTGAGCCTTCGCAGCGTCGCTCCGCCACAATCGGCAGACCCATTATGACCGGGAGAAACGTTTGGATCGCTGCCGGTGCAACGATTATCGGCGGGGTGACGGTAGGTGAAAACTCGGTCGTAGCTGCGGTGGGCTCCGTGGCGGGCCTTCGTCGAGCTCATCCTTAACAACGCGCAGTGACCGCTATTTCCTACTTGAAATGCCCTCATATTCGGTCGATATAGGCCGCCAGCTCGTCCGGCGTTCCTTTCGGAAAGGCGCCTTTCAGATAATCGAGAAAGGCGGATACGCGCGCGCTCAGCAGCCGTCGCGTGGGATACAGCGCCCACACGGCGATCTCGGGTGCGTCCACGTCGCCCCAATGGGCCAAGCGGCCGGCCTCCAGGTCGTGGCTGACCATCGACACTGGAAGGCAAGCGGCACCGACCCCAGCCCGAACAGCATCACGGACCATGACGAGTGACGCCAGGCGCAGTACCGGATCGATCGCTATGACGGCCCTGCCCCCCGCGTTCTTCATGGCCCAGACCCCGACGCGGTCGCCCGCGCCGCGCACCACGGTCGGGACAGGCGTGTCGTCCACTTGCTGCGGCAGGTCCGGGTGGGCCACGACGACGAGCCGGTCACGGAGAAAAATGCGGCCGATCAGACTTTCATCCGGATCTGGATTGACCCGGATCACCAAGTCGTAACCTTCCTCGACCATCTCCACGGGCCGGTCTTCCGTCGTGATCTCGAGTCGGACTTCCGGGTGGAGAAGCGCGAATCCGGCGGCCAGCTTGCCCATCGCCGTCTGCGAAAATAGCAGCGGCGCGCTGATGCGCAGTCTGCCACGGACGCTGGCACCGTGTGACACGAGGGCAATTGCCGTCTCGTCGATTTCAGTGAGCAGTACGCTCGTGCGATCGTACAGGGCTTGTCCCTCTTGGGTGAGCTTGAGAGCGCGCGCGCCCCGTTCGAGCAGGCGTACGCCCAGGTTGCCCTCCAGGTTCACGACGTGGCGCGACAGCGTCGCTTTCGGACGACCGGTGGCGCGCGCGGCGCGCCCAAATCCCCCATGACGGGCGACTAAGTTGAAATCGGAAAGGGCAAGAAGGTCCATGTGTTTCACCAGTGAGACAGTGCGTCTAACTATACCGTCTATCGGTACGCTCGTGGGATGTCTATCATGCAAAGCGTCAACCGACGCTTTTCAACCCGACCTGGAGTAAACATCATGACCATTCTCGTAACCGGTGCAACTGGCAATATTGGCCGCAAGGTAGTCGAACAACTTGTCAAACGCGGCACCAAAGTGCGCGCCCTCGTCCGCAAGCCTGCGAACGCCAGCTTCCCGGCCGGCGTCGACGTCGTGCAGGGCGACCTGCTTGATGTCGGCTCCTTGCGCGCTGCTTTCGCCGGCGTGTCAACACTGTTCCTGCTCAATGCCGTTGTGCCCGATGAATTTACCCAGGCGCTGGTCGCGCTCAACGTCGCCCGCCAGGCGGGTATCGAGCGAGTCGTCTACCTGTCCGTGATCCACAGCGATGTCTACGTCAACGTGCCCCACTTCGCAGGCAAGTTCGGCGTCGAGCGCATGATCGAGCAAATGGGATTTTCCGCCACCATTTTGCGCCCGGCCTATTTCATGGACAACGACCTGACAATCAAGGACGTGGTGCTCGGGTACGGCACCTACCCGATGCCGATCGGCGGCAAGGGATTGGCTATGATCGATGGGCGCGATATCGGCGAGATCGCGGCGATTGAGCTGATTCATCGTCAGTCCGCCACCAGGCCCATTCCGCTCGAGCGCATCAATCTGGTCGGTCCAGATACACTCACCGGCGCGGACGTGGCCGCCATCTGGACGGATGTGTTGAAACGTCCAATCGTCTATGGCGGCGACGACACGGCTGGGTTCGAAAAAAATCTGCGCCAGTTCATGCCGAGCTGGATGGCATATGACATGCGCCTGATGAGCGAGCGCTTTCTCAGCGACGGCATGGTCCCCCAAGCCGGCGACATCGCGCGCCTGACCGCACTGCTAGGGCGGCCCCTGCGATCCTACCGGGACTTCGCCACCGAAATCGCGGCTTCTGCCTGCCCCCCCAACCAAGCCCGACAATAAGGACTTTATCATGATCTATTCGACTGCAACTGTCCCGGTCAATCCGACCGGCGCAACCCCGCTCACCCGGTCCCAGGCATGGAAGGGCCTCGTGCTCAAGGCCCGCGATGCCCGTCTGTTCCTGCCGCCCAACCTTTGCACCGGCTGCGAGGTGGTGGAGGACAGTACGACCCACATCGTGCGCGAGGCCACGATCAGTGGGAATTACCTGCGCGAAATCATCAGCTTCGACCCGGAGGAAAAAGTCTCGTTCTTCCAGGCTAGCGGCCCACGTGAAGGCGTGATCGTCAACGAACTGTTCGAAAATGCCGCCGGCGCGCTCCAGCTCAGGTTTTATTGCTATATCGGGCTGCGCGGCAAGACACCGGGCGGCGCCGATGAACAGGCCGAACAAGCGTGGATGGACAGTGATAAAGGCTACAAGAGCGCGCTGCTGTCGACACTGAAGCGGACGCGCGAACTGCTTGCAGAAGGCAGGCTCTGATCGTAGTTGCGATACCCGTGCGGTGGCGGAGTGCTGCCGCACCCTTGCGTTGGAGGAGTGCCTGCCTGGGAAATGGAGATTGCGGAAGGTCCGCAATTGGCTGGACAGCGACGATCACAAGTCGACCCAAAACGGACGTGGATGAAGTGCGCCTGAGGCTGCAGTCGACTAGGCGGCGTTCCGTGCGCGTGCATTTTGGCGAGTTTTAGCATATTGGCCAGGTGGCATGCCAGTGTGCCGGGTGAAGGCTACTGTGAAAGTGCTCGATGAACTGTATCCGACTAGAGCCGCCACCTCGGAAATCGTCTTTTCCCGCTGAAGATAGTCTCTTGCCAGTGCCATCCGCCACGAAAGCAAGTAGTCCATTGGTGTAACACCCACGGCTGTGCCGAATCTCTCAAAAAATGTAGAGCGGGATAGCGCCGATGCTTTCGCTAAACGCTCAACGGTCCATGGCTCTTCTGGGCTTTCATGGATAAGTCGTATTGCGCTTGCCAATCGGGTATCGGCGAGTGCGCGTAGCAGTCCCTGCGACGTTACCGCATTGCTCGAAGAGCGCAAGGCTTCTATCAACAAAACCTCCAGCAGACGTTCGAGGACAACCTCCTTCGCAGGTCGCTGCGAGCGCGATTCATCTATGACTAATTGAACCAGCGCAGACAGTCGACAGTCGCCCCTGATATGTACGAGTTTCGGCAGCAGCGTCAAGAGCAAAGCAGAGTCTGGTGATGTCAGTCGGCAAAGGCCAACTAGTGTTCGTACGTCTGGATCGGCCGAGAGCAAACCGTTGCGATGTTCCCCGTTTTCTAGCAATGCAGGTTCCGACTGCCACTCGTGGTCGGAAGGGATTTCGTAACTGGTTACCGAAAATTCTGACATCGAAGGAATCAGTACGAAATCGCCGGCTTCAACGACCAGTGGCGTTCCGTCAACCGTGTAGCGCATCCTCCCTTCCATGATGACGCAGCAAAATAATGGCGCATCATCGAATTTGCCACGCAGGCCCCAGCGTCCGGCACCGGTCACAATTTTCGAGTACGCCATCTTTGGCTGGAGGAAGGTTACAACAGACGTTAGAGGGTCAACCATGCCGGACTCTTGCAAACAAAATTAGGACTTTTGATTGTAGATGATTTGCATTAAGCGGACTATCGTTGTGTTTCCCTAATGTTGTGAGGATTCACATGAAAACCGTTTTAATCACTGGCTGCTCTTCCGGATTTGGACTGGAAACCGCCAAATACTTTTTGGAACGCAATTGGAAAGTCATCGCCACAATGCGTACGCCGAGCGAGGATGTTTTGCCGAAATCAGAGCATTTGCGCATCTTAAAATTGGATGTGACTGATGCAGAGAGCATCCGACATGCAGTCAAGGAAGCCGGACAGGTCGATGTCTTAGTGAACAACGCTGGTGTCGGTATGCTAGGGCCATTCGAAAGTACTTCGATGGATGCGGTACGCGAAGTGTTCGAAACGAATACGTTCGGCACGATGTCCATGACCCAGGCATTTCTACCCCAGTTTCGGGCGCGTCGAGCGGGCACTATCGTCAATGTAGCTTCGACCGTAACGCTAAAAGCGTTACCACTGCTTCCCGTCTACACTGCCAGCAAGGCAGCGGTAGTAGCATTCACTGGGTCCTTGGCGCTGGAGCTGGAGGATTTCAACATTCAGGTCGGCGTGATCCTGCCAGGTATGGCTCCGGAAACCGCTTTTGCCAGCAACGCACATGCAAGAATCGCCCAGACCTTTCCCGAAGACTACGCTGCCACCATGGACTCAGTGCTCTCTGGATTTCAGAACTACGACGGCTTGGTCACACACTCGACTGATGTCGCAGAAGCTGTCTGGAATGTTGTGCAAGGCGGTACGACTGCATTCCGCGTTCCAGCAGGAGCCGACGCGGTTGAATGGTTCAATCAGAACTAGTAGAAGTGTTAGCTGGACGGGAGGAATGCCTTGGCTCAAAGAGAGCCCTGCACTGTGACCGACCTTATCGCCCTAACGGGGTAACCACCAATCCGCTTTATGGAACTACGACCTAGCACAGCAGTGACCTGGCCGCGCCCGCCAGCTAGGGAATTACCTGTGAAAACACTAATTTGATGTAATATGATGCATATATTGATGCCAAATTAATGGGGGCAAAAATGCGAACTACCGTGACGATTGACGATGCATTGTTTGAGAGGGCGCTGCAAGTGGCCGACCCCGGCATTGAAAAGGCTGATCTTATACGTGAGGCGGTCAAGACGTATGTGCGTGTACAGTCTGCGAAACGACTCGCAGCCCTCGGGGGGGCAGCGCCACATATGCCCAACATACCGCGCCGCCGTAAAGAGCCCGCCGAAGCATGAACGGTGTATTGGTTGATACTTCGGTATGGGTTGATCACTTCCGACATGGAAATCAGGGTTTGGCTTATTTGCTGGAGCGTGATCGCGTAATGGTGCATCCTATGGTGCTTGGTGAGTTGGCCTGCGGAACGCCACCCAATCGGCTGCGTATTCTGGCCGATCTTGATAGCATACGGCACACTCAACAAGCTACCCTGAAAGAAACCGTGGACTTCATCGAAGGCGAAAAACTCTTCGGTTTAGATTGCGGGCTGGTTGATATGCTGCTCCTGGCTTCGACCATGATGACGCCACAAGCAGAGCTCTGGACACTGGACAAGCGCCTTTCAGCCTTGGCAGAACGCTTTGGAGTGATGCACCAGTCAGTCACTCACTGATACACGTAAAGCTAATGTTAATGCGCTCTACAGCCTTTCGAGCGCCAATTATCACGCTGGGTAGTTCCGTCGCACTCGTTAGATCTGCATTCTGCGAGACGCGACTGGGTTCACCTGCGGTCTTGCTTATCCCTTGTTTTCAGGGAAGACACATCCACCGTCTTACGTTCAGCGAACGGTTCGTCCTTCCTACGATTGACTGACCGGGTGGAAACGTGGCGCTTCGCGGTGACCACCGCGGGTGCCATGCGTGCATGGCTTGCGCTTGACCTCGCCGAACAATTGGAAGTCTATGTTTCGCCGGATATCAGAGCAAGATCCGGATGGTCGCTCCCTTTCGTTTACAGTACGCTGTAAATAGCGGACGTTCTGGTGCGTTTGCCAGATGAAATCTCTGCGGGCCCGCTCCTGCTGTGGGAAGGACAAATGCGTCTCTATTATCATCCGGTTTCCTCCAACTCCCGTCGTGTTCTCCTGACGGCAATCATATTGGGCGCAAAGCTAGAACTCATCACCGTTGATCTGCTCAAGGGGGAGCACAAATTCGAGGCATACCTCCAAATCAACCCGAACGGCAAGGTCCCTCTGCTGGACGATGACGGATTCCGCCTTTGGGAATCTCACGCAATCATGCAGTATCTGGCAGATAAGGAAGGCGCAGAGGTGCTATATCCCAAAGCCATTCAAGGTGTGCATTTAACAAACTCTTTCGCACATCAAGCCGCTTAGGCCTGTCGTAGAACCGAACTGCAAACAACATTACGTCACCTGGTAAAGGTTGTTGACCTGATGACCATACCGACTAATAGTAATAATGTTCCGGCTGAATATACATCGGCCGCTTGTGTCCCGATCTTAACCATTCTAGATAATGCTAGCGTACTGTCGGCGGTTTAGTTGCCCGATTGGTGTGGGAGGGCTGAATATCTCTTATTACTACGTTCGCGGCACAAGAAAAAAATTCCAAATTGAATGACGCGTCGATACCAAATTGAATTATGTATTTTAGTTAACTCATTGATTCCAAATGAGATGTGATTTCAATTCGAATGAGCTTCGACATTTTCATTGAGTTTGGAATTCTTTTCATTCAGTTTGGAACTCTCCAAAACACGTAAAGCTAATTTTGATGCGTCCTACGACCGTTTTTTTGTCTTTAGATGAGGATTCCAAGTCCGGGGATTTTGGCTTTTGGCGATGTTTAGGATCTACGGTCATACCGGTTTCGGCAGACTTTATTTCTCTCTTTCAGTAGGTCGGTCCCTTGCACTCGCTCCTCTATCAGCCTACCAGACGGCTGCAGCGTCTTAAAGAAATGTTAAGCCGAATACAAAAATTTTTCGCTTGCCACGCTTTACAGTGACGCACATCATGTGACCACTTACTTGATGGAGGAGATTATGAAAATAATACCGAAAATAGATGGTTTTGGTGCCGATGTCTTGGACTGCCCATCTGGGTTGGTAGTATCAGAAGACGACCTTGAACAGATTATGCGTGCCTGGATGAAACATTCGATTCTGTGCTTCCGCGCTGTGAACATGAGTCCCGAGGAGCACGTGCACTTTAGCCGTCGATTGGGCCCCTTGCATATCATGAGGCCGTTTAAGTTCAATCTTGACGGCTACCCCGAAGTTTTCGTGGTATCGAATGCGAACAAGGTCGATCCCTCCAAACCTGTGGTGGGCGATGCCGAAGGCGATGCTGGACTTCGTCGAGTTGGCGAGGGATTCCATACCGATGGCGAGGACAAAACCATTCCGAACGGCGGCTCCTTCCTATATGCAAGACAGGTTCCCCCTGAGCGCGGCGACACGCTCTTTGTCGATATGTACAGCGTCTATGAAGCCTTGCCTCAGAGCGTCAAAGAGATTATCGCCGGGCGGCGTGTTCGCTACAGTCGAATCGACTTGCATTCGACCCACTACCCCCTGATGGCACCACTCACAGAGGAGGAAAAGCGCGAACGGCCTGACGTCTACCATCCCTTAACACGACAACATCCGCTTAGCAGGCGCACCTCGCTTTACATTGGGCGCTGGGCTTGTGACGTTGAAGGACTACCCTTCAATGAAAGCAAAGAGCTAATTACGTTTCTTCAAGATTTTGCTAAGCACCCTCAGTTCATTTACACGCACAAATGGTCATCTGGCGATGCGGTGCTCTGGGACAATCGCTGCACACAACACTGCGCTACCGGCTTTGACGATACGAAATACGTCAGGACGATGCATAGAACTACATTGGAAGGTGAACTGCCGGTGATGGCCCAGTCTAGTGCCGGCGTACAGGTAGCACTGCTTAATGAATATTCGGTTTCTTGAAACGGCGCTGTGGCTGGCCAAGTTAAAAAGCATCAAGGCTACGGCCGAAAAGCTCTGCCTTACGCAGGCGGCTGTATCGAGCCGGATATCCAACCTCGAACAGGATCTGGGCGTTTGCCTTTTCATACGTGGGGGCGACGGCTTTGAGCCGACCTCCGTTGGCGTGACCTTTTTAGAGCATGCCGACCGCATTGTAAGTGCCCACCAGTCCTTACGTGCCTCCATGCTTGATCCGAACAAACTGGTGGGCTCATTGAGAATTGGAATGACCAGCACGTTGATTCCGACAATATTGCCGAGACTTGTAGATACGCTGCGACAGGACTACCCGAGAATCTCGATTAGCTTGAAGACCGAGCTGACCGAGAGACTACTCAAAGAACTGGAAATAGGCCGAGTCGATCTTGTTCTAGGTGCCGATAGCGAATCGGTACACGAGCGTTTCGAAAGTGTACCGTTGTGCGCATTTTCTATGACCTTTGTCGCCAGCCCCAAATTGGAACTGAAATTTGCCGATGCAGCACTTCCTGAAGAGCTAGCCCAGTACCCTATTATTGGCTATCCGCCCGGGACGCGGTCTCAACTTCGCATCGACCGCTATTTCGAAAACTGCGGCGTGTGTCCACAGATCATCCATGTGTCGAATGCGGTTCCCACCAATCTTCAGCTTGCCATATCCGGTATCGGCATCGCCGCTGTTCCCGAAGCCATCGTGCAACGGGAGATCGCCTCCGGCGAGTTGGCTCCCATCAAGCTTAAACGACCCTTCGTTTCAGTGAACTACCAGGCGGTGTTCTTGCGCGACCAAGGCCAGGGCCTAGCAAGAGCGGTGGCGGCCTTGGCGCGTGACGTCGCGGCCAATTATTGCGAATCGGTCGGCAAAAGAATTGCTTGGCAATAAAGGAGAAATGGTAGTGAAAATTTCCGTCATTCAAATGAATTCCGTTTCGGATAAAGCAGCGAATCTTGCGACAGCTGAAAGACTGACGCGCAGTGCCGTTACACAAGACACCCCCGACATGATTGTGTTTCCCGAGCACTTTGATTGGGCGGGCGGCAGCGCGCAAGAGAAGGTGGCAGCGGGCGAGCCCGAAACTGATGGCCCAGCTTATAGGTTTTGCGCCCGCATGGCCGCTGAATACGGCATCTACGTTCATTCAGGCAGCTTTTACGAGAAGGTTCCCAATCAGGAACGCGTGTTCAACACAACCGTGGTGTTCGATCCCCACGGCAAGGAGCTTGCGCGGTATAGGAAGATGCATATGTTTGACATCTTCACTCCGGATGGGCTGCGTTATGGGGAGTCCGACGCGGTGGCAGCTGGCTCGGAGATCAGCACAGCTGACGTGGGCGATTTTCGCCTCGGCCTGGCCATCTGCTACGACCTTCGGTTTCCTGAGCTCTTTCGGCGACTTGTCAGCAATGGCGCCAATGTAATCATGTTGCCCGCAGCGTTCACCTTACAAACGGGCAAAGATCACTGGGAAGTATTGTGTCGGGCGCGGGCGATTGAGACGCAAAGCTATGTGGTGGCCTGCGGTTCGCACGGACCTTTTACGCAAAATGGCGAGACGCGATATACCTATGGGCATTCACTCGTCGTCGACCCTTGGGGCCACGTTATCGCCAAGTGCTCCGACGGCGACGGCTTTGCCACGGCCCGGTTGGATATTCAGTTAATCGATAAAGTCCGCAAGGAAATTCCCTTGGCCAAACAAAAGGTGCTTCAGTGAAAAAATTCGTCCTAGAGCCCATGCCTGCTGCACTGGATCCGAAATACGTCGACATGTTATCAGCGGTGCAGACCGCTACCGTTGGCCACTTCCGTCACTGGGGATTCATGGCCCCTGACATCAAGCCAGTAAACCATACGCGCAAGATAATTGGCACTGCGGTGACCTTGTCGCTGCCCGGGCAGGATTCCACCCTACTACATCACGCCCTGACGCTGCTGCGCCCAGGAGATGTGTTGGTTATCGACCGATTGGGCGATCAAAAGCATGCTTGTCTGGGCGGCGGCGTGGCGCTTGGCGCTGTGCTAGCGGGTGCTGTGGGCGCTATCGTGGATGGCATGTGCACGGATCCCTCTGAACTCGAAGAGCTCGGTTTTCCTGTTTGGGCCCGAGGCATATCGCCCATCACCACCCGGATTTACAACATCGGGGGACAGATGAATAAACCTGTGGCATGTGGGGGCGCTGTCGTCTGCCCGGGCGACATTATCCTGGCTGATGAAAATGGTGTGCTTATCATTCCCCGAGCCGAAGTCGCTGAAGTGTCCGAAATGGCGCTGGAAAAACAGTCTCGCGGCGATAAAAACGGTGAGCAGATGCGTGGCGGCGAACGACTCGGCGACCTGTCGGGGGCGAGCAAGTATGTCCTTGAAGAAGCATAACAAACAAAACGACTATTGGAGAATATCTTATGAAGCTACGCAAAGTTCTCGCCATTGGATTAGCCTTCAGTTACTTGACATTTACCGCCACGCTCGCCCAGGCAGCGTGGCCAGAGCACCCGATCAAGATCGTGGTGCCCTTTCCGTCCGGCAATTCTTCTGACGTTACAATGCGCTTGTTGGCGGAGTTGCTCTCGCCACGCCTAGGCCAGGCCGTCGTGGTTGAAAATAAGGTCGGCGCCAGCGGTACTATCGGCACAGGTTTTGTGGCCAAACAGCCCGCTGACGGGTATACGCTGGTCATGGGCTCAACAGGTCCCTTAGCGATTGTGCCGTCGTTGCGTCCAGAAACGATGACCTATGATCCTCTTGTGAATCTGGAGCCCATAGCCGCGATTGCCTGGGCACCGCAAGTGATGGTGGTCCGATCAGATGAGCCGTTCGATACGGTGAGAGGCCTTATCAAGCATGCAAAAGAGCAAGGACAGAATCTAACCTATGGCACTCCTGGAGTGGGAACGACGCCGCACCTCGTCATCTCTAAGTTCCTGCATGATGCCGGTATCTCGGGCATGCATATCCCGTATAAAGGTGGGATGCAAAGCCTTACAGGCCTGATTGGAGGGCAGATAGACTTCATGTCTGACAACTTACCCGTTTTGGCCTCGGCCTTGCAGGGAAATCGCGTCAAACCAATCGGAGTTACGTCAGCCGAGCGTATACCGAGCCTGCCTGAAGTGCCGACCCTTGCAGAACAAGGTCTCAATGACTTCAATATGCAGGGCTGGATTCTTTTGATGGCGCCTACGGGAGTGCCGGATGAAGCAAAGCAGCGCCTTGAGAAAGAAGTTGCAGCAGTCATGCAGGATGAGAAGATGCGCGAGCGCTTATTAGGGTTAGGTCTGGTGCCAATGAGCATGCCACGGGCGCAGATTCCAGCGTTTCTGAAAGACGAGGCCCGCAAATGGAAAGAGGTTATCGAACTCACCGGGGCGAAGAAGCACTGATGGCGCATTTGTTCGGAATTCACCTCAAAAACTAATATCTGCCACGAATCTAATTGCGTGGACGAAGCCGATAAAGACAAGCAAACTGAAGGGCCGCTATCCATGCTATTCGTTGAAAATTTGAGCGAAGATGTGGATTGTCGGAAAATCCCAAACTAAGTGGTGGGAAGTTCGGAAACTTCCAAACTAAACGACTAGCGGGTTTCAATCTCAATGGCAGATCTCCTGTAAGTTGTTGATTTTTATAGGGGTGAGGTTCAAACCCAATGGAAATCGACAAATTTGTCGAACTTCTGTCGATTTTCTTTGAGTTTGGAATTCCTTTCACTCAGTTTGGAACTCTCAAAAACACGTAAAGCTAGTATTGATGCGCCCTAGAGTCGATTTTTTGCCTTTAGGTGCGTAGTTCGAATCCCGGAAATTTGGGCTCTTGGCGATGTTTATGGCCTTGCCGATTGAACCTATCACCAGTGGCCCAAACCGACCCGTTGCGGCTGTTCAGAAAGGGGGGGGAAGGAATTTCGCATGACTGCAACGTGATCTAAGCGCCGATGGAGGGGGTGTCAGCGTCATTTTTAGGCCGATTATCGCTTACTTGATCTGGTGCCGGTAGACTAGGCGTTTTCGCGACAGGCTTTGTAAACTCCATTTCGTGCCTCAGCGTCCGGCAGACACCATCCAGCCCAGGGAACATAGTGGCAGCAGTTAGCCCCATGAACGCCAGGTCTTGAAGCGCTTCAGCAGCGTAGCTGACTGGAACGTCGACGGCGTATAGAAACCGTTGACCGGAATCATGCTCCATCTTGCATAACCACTCTTCCAAATTGGCGACGTTGGTAACTAGAAAATGACCTTGCTGGGCGCGAAGTCTAGCATTATGACGTGAGGAAATTGCTAGCGAAGCAACGAACGGTTCTGGCCACGTCAGCACGACGTTGGGCGGCGACATAGAGTTCACAAACTGCCGGCTTAATGCAAAAATTCTGACATGGCTCTCATTCGTACGGTGCGAGGCATCCAAGGCATCTGAAAATGCAAAGAACGCGGCCACGTAAGGTGATTTTGTCCAGTCGAGCATTGGTGTCGGAAGACCGTGGTGCTGCGCTAGTCCAAGGACAACGGAATAATCTGCACCGTCATTCATATTTAAACGCATACTGAGTTCAGCCTCAACCTCGCTGTGAAAGCGCGCTAAAGTGTCCGCACAGTATCGCTCCATGCGATTTCGCCCTATACGGTGAAACGTTGTACTAAGTTCAAACTTGTTGCTTCCATGGCCACGAAAAAGTGTAACGTCAAGTTGCGAGTGTGCATGCGAAGCCCACTGTTTGAATCCTTGCCAATCAGGCAGGACCTCGACTTCAATACTCAACTGATGCTGCGGTGCATGAAAAGAGAGCGTACCGGCTTTGTCTGCTGTTTTCCAAGTGCCGCTGTAGCTACCGTCGCTCGCTGCGGTCAGGAGAATCTCACAGTTAGTGAGTGCTTGGCGTTCAATTGGTTGGAGCGGCGGGCAGACTAGGCCACCATTTGCTTGCGGCCTGAGCAAATTCTGAGGCACGAGTTTTATGGGTTTCGCACTTAGGTCCTCTACGAACGCAAGCACTGCAAATCGTGACTCACCTCGCGGAAGAACGGTTATCAAAAACTCGTTGGGACGATCTTGATCAATACAAAGAAGGGCTCTTGTTTCGGTTGCCAAACCTGTGAGTTCGCCAAATTGCTGATACACCATGATGTCTCCTATTCTCGGCAATCATGATAGATCACAGTCTGCAAATAGACATCTCAGAGGGTTGTCTCTGTAACACTCGCTAGTGGCTTTTCCTGTGGTACGTTTATTCCGAACGTACAATACCAGTCGTCAAGCGATCGGTCATCTTGGCTATTAGAAGGTCAGTTTTTGGCCGTTAAAAGGCCATGACCTCCGTCTGAAACCGACCGAGGCTGTGTGAAAACGCATCACGCAGCTGCCGAAGGCAGAAAGGCAGTCTCTTAGATCGGCTTAGGAGCGATTTTTCTGAGATCACTAGGAGGTCGAAGACCCCTGTTTTCATTAGTTTGGTGAGTTTTCACACAGCCTCGACCCGTTGCAGAAGTTGGTAGTTTGGCAAAGTGGACGTTCAGGAACATCGAGCTAAGGAAACGCTGATTAATTCATCCAAGTCAGCGCGCCCTAGATCGGAATGCTCTGCAAGGCCAGATTTTGACGTCAATAGTGGTGTTATTGACGTCAGAAGCCAACGCAGCAGAGTGCCCGAGATAGGGGTGCGCTGGCCGGGTTGAGCGCCGGGTTCGGCATCATGTTTGCTCCTTCGGAGCTAGCCCAATTTGCCGCAATAAGAGATTACCCAGTGCGCTCGTGTGATGATATGAAATCTTGAAATCGCCAGAGAATCTATCAAACTCGGGAGCCCCATCGCGGTTCTTTGAAATCTGAGCTGTAACCAGACCAAGTCTAATTAGGTAGTCTCTATAACTCTTCTGTAGAGCTTTAGCCTCTACTTCTTCTAACGGCGATCCGATGTATGCGGCTTTAGGTTGGAGAATATGTTCATGCAATTTCCTGAAATCTTCATCTCCGCCTATAGTGGGAACAGCATAGACGCGTAACCATATTACTTCTACATCGGTTAGGTCCCCTTTTCCTCACAATCGACTTTGGATTCGCAGTTCGGACATTCAGTAATCATGATGATCTTCGAAAAAACCAACTGTGTTTTAGGGAGATGGCTTTGAGGTATAAATTCTGCGCCTATCTCCCCAACTTCGGACAGTCATATCGCCGGAAACCGTCGTAGCTTCGGGATTTCGAAGTAAACTCAGCGACGAAGGCTGCTAACAAGACGAGAAAAGCGTTGCCGAATACACTAGCATAATATCAGCCTTGAATGTCTCCTAAGGGTAGCAACAGCCAAGGTCCACTCCTGGCCGAATGTCGTCTATCGTACCTGACTGCCAGAGACCCGGGGCAAACCTCCGCTCCCATCGATTTATTGATGCAAAGTGGACGCCCAGCTCTCAGCGATGCGCGATACTTGCTTTGAAACTCGACAGCCGTCAAGCCGCGATGGTTCAATGAGACTTCCTATCTGGGAACATCAAGGATAAACATGCCGACTCTAAAGACGGATGAACACTCAGAGATAGAAAATGACGTATTTGGCCCGCTGAATCGGCTAACGAGAACACTGCACGACCACGACGAACGTAGTCTGATCCTGTCGTTGGCCGCATTCGCGAACGAGGCCTTGGGACGGCTGATCGAAGCCTTCATGCTGCCTGTCGCGGCGAGTAAGGATTTGCTGACCGGTTTCAATGCGCCGCTGGGTACATTCTCATCGCGGATCAAGGCTAGCTACGCCCTCGGCCTAATTAATGAAGAACAGTTCAAAGATTTCGAGTACCTACGCAAGATTAGGAACGAGTTTGCGCATGCCTGGGAGCACGTGAGTCTGAAACAGGACAGGCTGGTGTCGTATGCGCGGAATATGTCCTTCAGCTATCTTGATGACGATTTCCCAGAGACAAACGCAGATAAATGCAGATTCAGCAGGCCAGTGAAAGCTTGGAACGCATCCGAACGCAGTACAACGAAGCGACGGGTGAACGCAACCGCTTCTGGGTTCGAAGGCTAGAGCTTTTCAAATTACAGTTAGGGATACTTATGTCGCAGGCGCCAAGGGAAATGGCCGAACTGATGACCCTTTTGGTAGGCGCAGAAAAACTGTCCTAATAGGCGCCAGAATGGCGCAGTCTACATATAGAAAGAAACATGGGTGCTGTAGACAAGGGCATGTGTGTGCTAGCCACTATGACCTGCTTCAAGCGGTCGAAATCAACAGGCACGACGAGTGGCTAACAACTATGGGATAACCCAAAAGCGGGACACACGGTCGACCGGTTCTGGCCGATTTCAGCCGTCCTAGATAATGTTGGCGCATTACTACGGTCTAGTTGCACGATCAGTGTGGCAGGGCTGGATAACTGTTATTACTACGTTCGTGGCACAAGAGCAAAACCAAATTGAATGATGCGTCGATACCCAATTGAAATGCATGTTTTATCTAACTCATTGATTTCACAAGAGGTGGCATGATTTCAATTTGAATGAACTTCGAGATCTCAATTTGGCCCTAGGCCAAAGGTCTAACCTTTCCCTTTTTTTAAAAGCCATTGAAGAGGAAAGGGTCATCCAGGAAACGTTAAGGCCGCATCCGATCTTCCCAGTTTTCATCGATGAGCATGCTTTCGATTGATAACAGCTCAGACGCCAGCGCGGCTCGCCTGTCTTGATCCGCCGCTGCATCGACGCAGCGCTTGGCCGCTGCAAGTGCCGATGGTGGGGCGGACATAATTGCATTGCATAGCACGGTAAGTTCGGACGAAAGCATATCGGCACTGATGAGACGACTTACCAGCCCAATCAGGCGTCCTTCGTGCGCATCGATTTCACGGCCAGTGAAGAGCAACTCTTTTGCATGCCAACGGCCGACGATAGCGGGTAGCCGTTGCGTCGCACCGATCGTCCCCATTGCCGCTTCCGGAAATTTGAAGCGTGCATGCTCGGTCGCAACGATGAAATCACATGCTGTGGCAATTTCAGCTCCTGAGCCGATTGCAGGGCCCTCGACAACGGCGACGCATGGCTTGCCAACGCTCTCGATGGTGGAGTAGGCCGCAAAAGCGAGGAGTCGTCGGGCTCTGACTCCATCATCGTCGAGGGTCGCTCGTTCGTCTATATCGGCGCCAGCGCAAAATACGGGTCCCTTGGCTCGGAGCAGGATGAGCCGCACGTCGCTGCTCGCGTCCATATCGCGAACCGCCCGGCGCAGATCAACACACATGGGGCGATTGAGCGCGTTGCGCTTTTTTGGTCGATCCAGAAAAATGGTCCCGACGCCGTTGGCGAGAGTGGTGCTGATCGTAGTCATGATATGGCGTCAGTAAGTACGCATGGCGACATTTGCGCAGCGGCCGGACTCCAGTCCTTCATCGAAGGGTATCTCCCAAACTGTGTAGAACAATTTTTTAGTGGCTTGCACTGCCTGTGACTTGTATCCTGCAATCTGGATTGCAAGCTGTGTCGCGTCGGTCAGAGCCTGCCCCGCTGTTGAAAGCCGCATGGTTATTCCCATGTCCGATGCGCGCTGTGCCGCGAGGATCTCTCCGGTAATGACCATGTTGAAAGCCAGCTTCGGCCCCAACTGCCGAGTCAGATTTGTCATAACGATAGCCGGTACGATTCCTCGTGTGACTTCAGGATAGGCCAGCGAGGCATCCTCTGCCATGACCAGCATGTCGCACGCAAGGGCTAAACCGGCGCCTCCCCCGCGCGCAGCGCCTTCTACAGCGGCGATGACGGGCTTAGACATACTCGGGAAGCACTTGTGCAGCCGCATCGTAAGATCGGCTCGCTCGTCCACCAGCTTAGCATTTTCGGGAACGAGCGTAGAAAATTCGGAAATATCAGCGCCGGCGCAGAAGGACGGGCCGACACCCCCAAGAACCACCACATCGATTTCCGGGTCGCTATCGGCCAATAGTAGGGCGTCAAGCATTCGTTGTGTAAGTTCGGTATTGAGGGCGTTTCGCCTTGCCGGTCTGTTCATTAGCAAAGTGCGCACACCGGCCTCGGTATATGTCAGAAGACAATCTTCTGAAGTGCTATCAATCAATTGAGGCCTCCTTATGATGGTTTTCTTGCAATGCTTTTTCTCGCTCGATGTCCAGCATGGCTCGTGCCTGATGGGTAAGCTTGTCGAGAACTGCGTCAAATATTTCCGCCTCTTTTTGAGTCAGGCAGGAAAGCAATTGACGATTACGTTCGGAAGCGACGGGCTGTACTGTTGCCACCACATCGTTTCCTTTAGGGGTTAGTTCTAGCACTAGCCCCCTGCCATCGTCCGGATTGCGATGGCGTGCGACGTATCCGTTATCAATCAAGGCGTTAACGGTCCTGCTGGTCAGCCCGCGGTCGAATTGCGCCTGATGTGATAACCGCGATAAAGAAAGAGTCCCTGCGGCCCATAACAGCGAGATGATCCGCCACTCATTCAAACTAAGTCCAAACCTGCGCACATATTCGCTCGCCGATGCCTTGCTGTACATGTTTGTAAGCCGGCGCAACCTGAATGAGGTCAAATCGCCCAAGGTTTGGGCTGGAGCCGGAGGTTTGTTTAAGTTTTGCTTCGGTGCCATATGAAACCTTTAATTTCCAAGCAATAACGCATCATACCGAAAGTATGTTGCATTATCAATTAAATTACTAGATAATAAATTTAATGTAAAAGGTGTGAACAGCGAGATCAACCGTTTTTTTATCAGATAATCTACCAATATAAAGAAAAATAAAAAATGGAATACAGAAAATGATATACGACACATATGATCATATTAAGGTTGATGAAAAATCTTCGGTCGATGTCGAGGTTTGCTTGTGTGAGTGTTTTGCTCGTGATGGTTTGCAGCATGAAACGCAATACATCCCGACGGAAAAAAAGGTGGCTGTGATCGAAGCATGTGCGAAGGCGGGGTTTCCTCGTGTCGAGGCAACTTCCTATTCGAATCCGGCTGTCATTCCTCAATTTGCGGACGCTTCCGACCTGTTAAAGAAGTTGTATAAGGCGCCAGGCACCTACTACAAGGCTACATGCGCGAATGCGCGAGCTGTCGAGCGTGCCGACGCAGATCGCCAGGCAGGTTTCGGTGCAAACGAGATCAGCTTCCTGGTTTCAGCCTCCAACTCACATTCATTGACGAATTTGCGTCGGACACGCGAAGATCAGTTCAAAAACATTCGCGAAATGGCATCGCTTGCCGGCAATGCATTTCGCATCATAGGAACCATCTCTGTCGCCTTCGGATGCCCCTTCGAAGGCCGCGTGTCGCGCGAGAGTGTGCTGGAAGATATTGAATCGCTGGCTCGGCTAGGCATACGTCATATAGCACTTGGCGACACCACGGGAATGGCAACGCCCCAGACTGCCCGTGGACTCTTTACGCAGGCTCAGGCGGCGTTTCCGGAAATCATATTCATTGCACATTTTCACGATTCACGAGGAACGGGCATTGCCAACTGTGTCGCGGCTCTGGAAGCGGGCGTGCGTTACTTCGATTGCGCCTTGGGTGGCGTCGGCGGCCATCCTTCCAAAGTGCGGTATGGAGGAGGGGTGACCGGCAACGTTTGCACTGAAGACTGGGTAAATCTGCTGGAATCGATGGGAGTAAGGACCGGAGTAGATCTTGATGGACTGATGCACGTTTCGGCCATGGCAGAGGATATCTTGCAGCGTCAGCTGCTCAGCAAGGTTGCACGTAGCGGAGTTAATCCACTGGCGGCAGAGCGGGCGTTTTTTAATACGTAGTGGGTACCCCCCGAGGGGCTCCTCCTCAAGCTTACAGTATCGGGAAATAGCATGGATTGGCAGAATGAAGCTAAAGAAATAGCCCAACGTCGCTTGTGGGCACGCGAGCATGGCGGAGATGAATCGCTCGCAAGATATCGGTCCAAAGGATGGAAAACCGTTCGCGAGCGCATCGATTTGCTTGTAGACAAGGGGTCGTTCCAGGAAATCGGACAACTGTCCGGTTCGGCGGTCTACGAAAATGGTCAGGTAGTGAGTGTCACGCCTTCGACATTTGTCATGGGCTTGGCCGAAATCGATGGGCGTCAGGTTTCTGTGGGAGGTGACGATTTTAGTGTGCGCGGAGGGTCAAGCGGGGGGTATCGGCCTAAAGGCGGACACAATGGGTTCTCAGGCGATCTTGCCTATGAGTACAAGATTCCATTGATCAATCTTTACCATGGAGCCGGCGGTAGTGTGTCGTCGGTCAGTAAACGTGGCTATGCCTTATACCCCGGGTCGAATTCGTCGCGCCATTTCGTCGAACTGCTGGGGCATGTACCAGTAATTAGCGCGGTGATGGGATCTTCCGCAGGCGGCCCGGCAGGACGCGCCGTACTCTCTCATTTCTCCGTCATGATCCGGGGGAAGAGCCAAGTTTTTGCGTCCGGCCCTCCTGTCGTAAAGCGTGCGCTTGGCATCGATATCACCAAGGAAGACCTGGGTGGCGCAAGTGTCGCAGTAGATAAAGCGGGCACTATCGACAATGCGGTAGATACCGAGGAAGAATGCCTGGATGCAATACGCCGTTTCTTGAGCTACATGCCCCAGAATGTTTGGGAGTTGCCGGAACGGAAAGTCGGTTGCGACTCTCCTGGGCGTGCTGAAGAGGCGTTGCTGGGCATTGTTCCAGAGAACCGGCGCCGTCCTTACGACATGAAGAAAATCATTCATATGGTCGTTGACAAGGAGTCATTCTTCGAACTTCAGCCGACATTTGGCAAATCTGTGATTACAGGACTCGCGAGATTGGATGGTTTTGTTGTCGGAATCATCGCCAATACACCGATGTCCCTCGGCGGGGCAATAGATGGGCCAGCTGCGCGCAAGCAAACACGCATGATCGATTTGTGCGACACCTTTCACATTCCCATCATCTTTCTTGTTGATGTGCCTGGATTTTGCATTGGCCCCCAGGCGGAACAGGCTGGCGCATTGCGCGAAGGAATGCGCTGTCTGCAAGCACGAATGCAAGCAACCGTTCCAATGATGAGTGTTGTCGTGCGGCGCTGCTTTGGTTTTGGAGGATTTGCTACACGGGACAATATGGGCCTGGACTTCAAAATAGCATGGCCCTCTGCACAAATCGGATCGCTTCCCACGGAAGGCGGCGTCATGGCGGCTTATCGCCGTGAAATCGAATCAGCAGATGATCCGGAATTGCGTCAGAGAGAGATCGAAGAAGAAGTTCGCCGATTGAGCTCGCCTTTTCGTATGGCGGAAGAATTCTCCATCGAGGATCTTATTGATCCAAGGGAAACCAGACCCTACCTGTGCCGGTTCATAAGAGCCATGCAGGGTCGTTTGAAAACCCAGCTTGGCCCAAAGGGGCGAGTGGGCACGAGAGTTTAGGTGGCACCAATAATTGTTTCACGTCAATGAAACAAGAACTATCACATGGAGAGACAATGAAAAAGCAAATTATGCCGCTCTTTTCGTCGAGTAGGCGCGATGTTTTGGTTCGCACAGCCACGTTGGCCGCCACGGCGGCCATGGGCTGCATCACAACACGATTGGCGTATGGGCAGTCTACGTACCCAAATAGGCCTATTCGGTTACTGGTGGCCGTCGCACCGGGTGGGCCGACCGACAACCTGGCCAGGATGATTGGCCAGAAACTGACTCAGGCATGGGGGCAGTCGGTTGTGATTGAGAATAAGCCTGGCGCCGGACAGGTGATCGGCACGGGTGTCGTGGCCAAGGCGGCACCCGATGGCTACACCTTGCTGATGACCACGAACACGCTTGCCGTGAACCCATGGTTGTTTAAAAATTTGCCATACGATGCCCAAAAGGATTTCGTTCCCATTACACAAGTGGCGTCTTCAAACCTGGTGCTCATTGTGCACCCCTCCGTCCCCGTGACTACGCTGCAAGAGCTCCTTGATTACGCCAAGAAGTATCCGGGCAAGTTGAACTACGGATCCAGTGGGCCTAGTTCGTCGTTGCGTCTTGCCGTAGAGCTGATCAAGTCCATGGCCCATGTTGATATGGTCCATGTGCCGTTCCATGGCGCCGGCCCATTGATGACTGCAATCATGGGCAACGTGGTGCAAGTTGCGGTTGTGGACGTTCCCACCGCTAAGCCGCACATTAAGTCAGGAATGGTTCGCGGAATCGCAGTCACAAACAATCATCGTGAGCCCAGCTTGCCGAATTTGCCTACGATGAGTGAATCTGGGCTTCCCGGCTATAGCGCTGAATCGTGGTTCGGCTTGATTGCCCCCAAGGGGGTGCCCAAACCGATCGTGGACCAGATTCAAGCGGAAGTCGCAAAGATCCTTCGTATGCCGGATGTTGTCAATTCACTTACAAGCCAGGGAGAAGAGCCTGTTGGCAGTTCTCCCAAGGCGTTTGCCGAGTTCGTAGACCGCGAATTGGCCAAGTGGCGCAAGGTTGTCGAAGACGAAAAAATTTCCGTCCAGTAAACATTCATGAAGGGAGTAGGTATGATTCAGGCGTCCGCACCATCAGGCCCGTTGCTCGGATACCGTGTGCTGGAGTTGTGCAGCACGATTGCTGGTCCCGTTTGCACCAGACTGATGGCCGATTTCGGTGCGGAAGTCATCAAGGTCGAACCGCTCGAAGGGGATAGCGTCCGTCAGCTTGGCTACCACGTAAACAATGTCTCGCTCTACGCAGCATCCATACTACGGAACAAGAAGGCAGTCAGCATAGACTTGAAGACGCAGCGAGGCGTCGAGCTTGTGTTGAGCCTGGCCGAACAATGCGACATTGTGGTCGAGAACTTCAGGCCAGGAACCATAGAACGGCTTGGCCTCGGGTACGAGGTTCTCTCACGGGCCAATCCCGGCCTTGTCCTGGTGCGTATCAGCGGATACGGACAGAGCGGGCCTTATCGGGAAAAGGCCGGGTATGGAGCCATATGCGAAGCTACGGCAGGCGTACGGCATATGACCGGCGACCCCGATCGTCCCCCCGCGCGGGTCGGCCTGGCCTCGACGGATTACCAGACTGCTGTATTTGCAGCATATGGCGCAGTGCTCGCTTTGCTGGAGCGTCACAAGACGGGGAAGGGCCAGGTGGTGGACGCTGCGCTGTACGAAGCGTCATTCAGCATGATGGAGTCAATCGTTCCGGCGTATGACAAGCTGAAAGTTGTCCCGGGCCGTACAGGCTCACGTCTTCAAAGTACTGCACCCAATAATCTTTATATCGCACAAGACGATACTTATGTACTGATTTCCGCAAATAACGACAAGGTATTTCGTCGTCTCTGTCAGGCAATGCAGATGCCGCATTTAATCGATGATCCGCGTTTTGCGACGGTCAAGGCTCGCGCAGAGAATATTGATGCGATCGACGAAGTGGTTGGCGCATGGGTGGTTCAGCACGGCAGCCGGGATGTGCAAACGTTTCTGGACAATTTGGGAGTGCCGGTATCTCTGGTCTATACGATAGCGGATATCTACCAAGATCCACATTATCGCGAGCGCGACATGCTGGTGACTATTGGGCATCCACAGCTGGAACACATAACATTGACCGGCGTTACTCCAAAGTTGTCCGATACTCCAGGCGCCATACATCACGCCGGACCAGCCTTGGGCCAGGATACCGAAGCTGTGCTTTCTACGATGTTGGGTATAGACGCTGAAGAGCTCGTGCAGCTTGAAAAAGATGGGGTGATTGGTATCCGTCGCGTCAAGGAACGGCATTAACAATCCAACCTGTTCGCCGCCCACCAAATTTAGCACTTTGCACGTAAGGTCGTCATGCGAAATCTTTGCGTTTCTTTGTCGCGCAATACAGGAACCATACCATGGCTTTAATTGAGTCAAACATCGTCACCTCCAGCGAGTCCTTTTGCCGGAATCGGGAAGCAATGCTCACATTGCTGCAACGTGTACGAGGCGTCGAAGCATCAACGCGGGAAGTCTCCAACGCTGCCGGGCCACGCTTTCGGGAGCGGGGCCAACTGTTGCCTCATGAACGCCTGGGGCTTCTACTCGATCGCAATGCTCCTTTCCTTGAATTATCCACGCTCGCAGGATACGGCATGGGGCGAAAACGATCAGATGGAAAGGCAGTGGCCGGGGGCGGCCTGATCGCGGGCATTGGAGCCGTTTCCGGCGTGCGCTGCATGGTCTGTGTCTCCGATTCTGGAATAGATGCGGGCGCTTTTCAGCCCAAAGGCCTGGAGAAGCAATTGCGCATCCAGGAGATTGCACTTGAAAACAAGCTGCCCTTCGTACAGTTGGTGGAAAGCGCCGGCGCCAATCTTTTGAATTATGAAGTTCAGAGCTTCGTTCATGGAGGCCAGAAATTTCGCAATCTGGCACGTTTATCGGCAGCGGGCCTGCCGATAGTAACGATTACACATGGAGCGTCTACCGCGGGAGGCGCCTATCAGACGGGCCTCTCGGACTACATAATCATGGTGGAAAATCGCTCTCGGGCGTTCCTGGCTGGGCCATCATTACTCGAAGCCGCCACAGGAGAAATTGCGACGGAAGAGGAGTTGGGCGGTGGACTTATGCATGCCACCATCTCAGGGCTGGCGGATTATCTGGCTCAGGATGATCGTGATGCCATCCGCTTGGCCCGGGAGGTTCTTGAATCGTTGCATTGGAACAAGAGGCGCCAGGTGCCGCATGCCGTCGAATTCGAACCTCCACGCTACGACGGCGGCGAGTTGCTTGGCATTATGCCGGAAGACTACCGCCAGCCCGTGGATATGCGTGAAGTCATTGCAAGGATAGTAGACGGATCATTATTCCGCGAGTTCAGTGCCTTGTACGGCCCAGCGACTGTATGCGGCCATGCGTTCATTAAAGGTTACTCAGTGGGCATCATTACTAACAATGGGCCTATCGATCCGGCGGGCGCGGCCAAGGTCACTCACTTTATTCAAGCCTGTTGTCAGGCCGATATGCCATTGATTTACTTGAATAACACTACCGGTTTCATGGTGGGGAAAAGCTTTGAGGAACGTGGCAGCATCAAGCATGGCTCCAAGATGATCCAGGCTATCGCCAATGCCAATGTGCCGCAAATTACCGTGTTTTGCGGAGCCTCGTTCGGAGCGGGAAACTATGCCATGTGCGGGCGCGGATTTCATCCCCGCTTTTGTTTTTCCTGGCCGAACGCGAAAACAGCCGTGATGGGCCCCGAACAGGCGGCAGAAACGATGACTACCGTGAATCGCGCGGCTATGTTGCGCAGATACGGAGAGGCGGATGAGGCCAAGCTGAAAGAACTCCACGATAAGGTGGTGGCGAATTTTATGCGACAAATGGATGTTTTCACAACAAGCGCCCATGTCCTGGATGACGGAGTCATCGATCCGCGAGACACACGAAATGTATTGGCACAGACTCTCGAAATTTGCCGAGATGCCGACATGCGTCAGGTAAATCCCATGCAATTCGGTGTCAGCCGCCCATAGTCCACCAAGGTGGCGAGGTCATTGCATGCCTGACATCCCGTTCCGCACTTCTTATCTATCTACAGGACTCTGTTGATGACAACTATCAGCAAGCTTTTGGTGGCAAACCGCGGCGAGATTGCCATGCGCATATTGCGCACTGCCCGCTCAATGGGCATTCCGACTGTCGCAATTTATTCCGAAGCCGATTCCGGATCGCCATATGTTGAATTCGCCGATCAGGCCGTATGCGTGGGTGCGGCCCTGCCCGCAGAATCGTACTTGAATATCAATGCCATTATCGAAGCGGCTTATCTGAGCGGCGCAAATGCGGTGCATCCAGGTTATGGATTCTTGTCCGAGAACGCAGAGTTTGCTCACGCATGTCGTGAAGCTGGGCTGATCTTCGTCGGACCATCCGAACAGGCGATACGTGCCATGGGTGACAAGGCAGAGGCTAAGCTGTTGATGAAAAAAGCCGGCCTACCTTGCATACCTGGGTACGACGGGGAGGATCAAAATCCTTCAACGCTGAAGCGCAAAGCGCAGGAACTGGGCTACCCCGTCATGATCAAAGCCACGGCGGGCGGTGGAGGCCGCGGCATGCGCATTGTGCATTCAGCTGCTGCGTTCGATGCCGCACTGGCTTCCGCGCAGTCCGAAGCACGCAATGCGTTCGGTAGCGATATTGTCATCCTGGAACGTGTGGTGACGAACCCCCGGCATATCGAAATCCAGGTGCTAATCGATAAGTATGGAAATGGAGTTCATCTCGGCGAGCGTGATTGCTCGGTGCAGCGCCGCTATCAGAAGGTGATCGAGGAGGCGCCCGCACCCGGGCTCGATCCGGATCTGCGCGAGCGCATGGGCGCGGCGTCGGTTGCTGCAGCCGTCCAGGCTGGCTATCTAGGTGCAGGAACATTCGAATTTTTAGTGGACGATTCGGGCAAGTATTACTTCATGGAAATGAATACGCGGCTGCAGGTAGAGCATCCCGTAACCGAAGCCATTACCGAACTCGATTTGGTAGAGTGGCAATTGCGCGTCGCGATGGACGAAGAACTGAGCTTTCAACAGGCTGACATAGAACTCCAGGGCCATGCAATCGAAGCACGCTTGTGTGCGGAAGACGAAGCGCAGGGCTATATGCCTCAAAGCGGTCGCATCGATATCTGGTCGCCTTCACCGTCGGTCAGGGTCGAGCACTCGCTAAAAAGCGGCATGGACGTTTCTCCGTATTATGACTCGATGATGGCCAAACTCATTGCATTCGGAGCGTCACGCGAGGATGCCCGGCGCAAGCTTGTTGCCGCCCTGCGTGAAACCATTGTCTTCGGTATCAAAACCAATCAGCAGGCATTGATTCGTTGTTTGAATGATCCGCGTTTCATTCGCGGAGGGGTGGGTACCGATTTCATGCAAACGGAGAGCGAGCCGATTGAAGCGCTGGATAAGGATATCGCAGGATTGGCGATAGCGCTTGCAGCGAGTGCTGGTTCGGATCCACTCACCTGCATTAATCGTGGTGGCGCCAATCTCTACTTATCTGATGAGGCTGAACACGTCCACACTGTGCACATTGGCCATGATGGTTCGCAAGGAATCGTTGTCACGGTGGACGATAAATCCTTCCACTTGGCGATCAAACAGCTACAAGAAGGGCGGGTCAGGTTTACCTATGATCGCTTAGAGAGCATGGCTTTCATTTTCAGCGTACATGACCGCATTTATGTTCATCTGGCCGGCCAATCCTTTTGTTTTATAGATAAAACGTACGCGCCTGCAACCAGTTCGAATAATGAGGCCTCTGACAGCCGGGTTCGAGCTGTATCGAATGGCCGCGTCGTTAATGTGATTGTCAAGGTTGCAGACACGGTCAGGCAAGGTGATGCGCTACTGACGGTGGAAGCCATGAAGATGGAATATACCTATGTAGCCCCGGTAAACGGCCACGTAGAGCACGTGCATGTGAAAGTTGGGCAGGCAGTAAGCTCTGGCAATTTGCTGTTGGAACTCATGGTTTAGCACTGCATCTTGGCAAGTACAGGACGGCATGGCTAATACAACAAAGCATTTCTTAAGGAATAAACATGGTTCAGGAAATCAATTCGGAAATCACCGGCTCAATGTGGAAGGTGTTGTGCAAGGTTAATCAACGTGTTGCCAAGGGTGATGAAATTTTCATCGTCGAGTCCATGAAAATGGAAATACCCGTATTGGCCGAAGAGGATGGCTTAATTGTTGAAATACTGGTAAATGAAGGCCAAACAATAACCGAAGGCCAACTGATGGCACGTGTTGAGCCGAACAAATAACCAGGAGAGGTCAACTTGTATTCCAAAGTTTTGGTAGCGAATCGAGGCGCAATTGCTTCGAAACTCATAAGGGTATTGCGCGGCATGGGCATAAGCTCTGTCGCGGTTTACTCGGATGCTGACAAAGATCTTCCCTACATATCGATGGCCGACGAGGCATATCATCTCGGCGGGCCTGCTCCACGGGATAGTTATTTGAATCAGGAGGCGCTTCTGAATGTGGCTCGTACTGCGCGTGTAGATGCCATCCATCCTGGTTATGGTTTTTTGTCGGAAGACGATTCATTCGCACGCAAAGTGGTTGAGGCTGGCTTTGCCTTTATCGGACCAAGCCCCAAGTGGATCGAACTGATGGGGGACAAGACGAAAGCGCGTGAATATATGCGGTCCCGTGGCATGCCAATGTCCCGGAGTTCCCCTGTATTCTCTACGCCCGGGCAGGATGCATTGGATGCTGCACGTTCAATTGGCTATCCCGTACTGATAAAGCCAGCTCACGGCGGGGGCGGTATTGGTATGGTCGCCGTTCATGAGGAAGCGCAATTATTGAAAGGGCTTGTACAGGCGCAGTCTGTTTCGCAACGCAGCTTCGGCAACTCGGATATATATTTGGAGTCCCTTTTTCCATGTCCGCGCCATATTGAATTTCAAGTCCTTGCTGATCGATACGGCAATGCAATGCATCTCTTTGAGCGTGACTGCTCCATACAGCGTCGTCATCAAAAAATAATAGAAGAGGCCTTCGCCCCAAACGTGTCAAGGGACGAAATCAGCAATATTGCGAAGGGGATAGCCGATATCTTCAATGAAATCGGCTATGACGTCATTGGCACTGTTGAGATGCTTAGAGATCAGAGCGGGCGTTTCCAGTTCCTGGAGGTTAATGCGCGACTCCAAGTCGAGCATGCAGTGACGGAAGCCATAACGGGTGTCAATCTCATTGAAGCCCAGATTCGTCTGTCTTCTGGCGCCAAATTAAAGGATGTCATCCCCGAGCCGGTGACGCCGAAAGGACACGCCATTGAGCTTCGCTTATATGCTGAAGACCCTGTCAAATTTTTCCCCTCGGTAGGTACGCTTCAAAAATTCTCGATACCTAAAATGAATAATGTAGAGATTGAAACAGGATATCAAGAAGGCAGTGTTGTATCGCCGTATTACGACCCGCTTCTCGCAAAGATAATTGGCCGCGGCGAGACCCGGGAAGAAACCATCGCAACACTGATTGAGGCAACTCAATGTATCGAAATACAAGGGATCAAATCGAATCTCAGTTTTCTCGAACGAATCTTGAAATCAGAGGAATTCTGTTCCGGCACAATTCACACCGGATTTGTGGATGATTTCAGAAAGCGCTGCACAGTTAATGCTTGACGTCATCTTTGCCGGTTCAAGCGTTTTAGCATTCTGGTGGATGTGACCGATAAGTAGTGCTCCAATGCTTTTTCCTGGATAGCGTCCGCTCCTTGCGGATTTCGGTCATCCTAGATATTCGATGGGATCAGTATGGGAGAGCTGGGTAACTCTATTGCTACGTTCACGGCACAAGAACAAAATTCCAAATTGAATGACACGTCGGCACCTAATTGAAATACGCATTTTTTAGCTAGCCCATTGATTTCACAGGAGGCGTGATTTCAATTCGAAATGAAATTCGACACCAGCCTGGTTTCGTCATGTCAGATCACGCCATTCGCCCCGGCACCGCCCGTCCACAGCGGTACAACAGCGTCCGCATTCTCGACTGAGCGCGCCCTGAAGGCCTCGACGCTGCGGCGTACGCAGTCCAGGAAGGCGCTCGCATTGTCGCTGGGCGGCTGGCGCAACTGGTGGATGTAGCCGAACAGGATCCAGCGTGCGGGCACCAGCGGGCGGATCACCAGGCCGCGCAGATCGATGGCCTGGGCGCACAAACGATCGAGGATGGCCACCCCGGCACCCTCGCGCACCAGTTGGCAGGCCATCAATGACGACCGTGTCTCGATCGCGTATTCGGGCCTGGCCCCGCCGGAGCGCAGGAAGTCGTCCACTTGCTGGCGCCAGGGTTGCCCGGGCCACAAACCCAGCAGGGGCTCGGCCGCCAGATCCGCGGCCGTCAGCGACGGCTTGTCGGCGAGCGGATGCGTCTCCGGCAGCAAGGCCTCCATTCGCACCTGGAATAGCGGATGGTTCTCGATTTCGACGAAAGGGTGGCTCACCGGCAGGGAGATGATGCCAAGATCGTACAGGCGCGTGCCCATCTGCGCCTCAATGCCGAAACGCGACTGTTCGTCGACCGAGGCGCGGATGCCTGGATGTTCGCGGGAAAAGAGCGCTAGGGCGGGCGCGACGATGCCGCGGCCGATGCGCGGCGCCGTCACCAGCCGCAGCCGGCCCTTGGCCTCGGTGCGGATGGCGGCCGCGATGCGCGGAATTTCGTCGAACCCGGCCAGGATATGCTCGGCCTCGCGGTAGAACGCCTGGCCCTGCGCCGTCAGCTGCAGGCGCCTGCGCGAGCGATGAAACAACTGTAGCCGGATTTCGGCTTCCAATAAGGAGATCAGGCGGCTGGCGGCGGGAGGGCTGAGATTCATGGCCTCGGCGGCCGCCGCGAGCGAGCCTTCGCTGACCACCAGACGAAAAATGCGTAGCGCTCGGATGTTCACTACTGTTGGCCTTTTTTGATAAGTAATTGTTAGATATGGGATTTTATCCGACTGTTCCGAATTTTAAAACTATACGTCGATCAATTCATATTATTCGACGATCTCACCCCATTACACTGTTTCGATTGAAGCAAAGCGCTGATGCCGTCCAGCTTTGCCAAACAACAAATCACAAGGAGACGACTATGACATGGATGCGCATCTTCGCGGCTTGGGCTCTTGCGCTGGCGGCCTGCATACAGGCGCCTGCGGCAGTGGCGGGCCCCCTCGAACTCATTACGCCGGGCCTGCTGAAGGTGGCCTATCGTACGGACGACAAGCCCGTCTCTTTCCTTCAGGACGGCAAGCCCACCGGATTCATGGTGGAGTTGATGAATGCGGTTGCCGGCCGCATGGGCCTGAAGGTGACTTACATCTCGACGACTTTCGCCGCCATGGTGCCGGCGGTCAGAAACCATCAATACGACACCGCAGCCTTCGGCGTGCTGGTGACCGCGAAGCGCCAGGCGGTCGTGAACTTCTCCACCGCGGTCGGCTACGGCCAGGCGCAGTTGGTGAGCCGCAAGAGCGCGCCGCTGGCCACGCTGAAAGACGCCGCCGGCAAGACGGTCGCGATCACCACCGGCAGCGCCTTGATCCCCTTGCTGCAAAAGATTGCGCCGAAGGTGTCGATCAAGGAATTTCCCAACATCGCGTCAAGCACGAACGCCTTAAGGGCCGGGCAGGTGGATGGCCTGTTCACCGGCAATGCCACGGCGGAACGTGTCATCACGCAGCACCCTGAACTGACGGCAACGGAAACCGTCGAGAGCGACGCCAATGGAATACCGATAGCCAAGGATCGCCCCGAGCTGCTGGCCGCGTTTAACAAGGCCCTTGCGTCGGTGATGACCGACGGTACCTATGGCAAGCTGTTCGCGAAGTGGAATCCGTCGGGGGTGCGTATTCCCGAACGTATGTTCACCGACTATCCTGGCATGCCCCGGCCTGCAGTTAAATAATAAAGCCGCCGAGTACACCATGCTTCACGGACTGCACCAGATCTTTTCAACTTTTTTCGATCCGACCCTGATCTTCAATGCGATGCCGCAGCTGCTCGCGGTCGGTCTGCCGAACACACTGTTTCTGTCGGTGTTCGCCAGTGCTATCGGGATCACGCTGGCGCTATTGGTGGCGGTCGGCCTGTTGTCGGAGCAGCGTTGGGTACGCCTGCCGTGCCGCGCGTATGTCGACGTTCTGCGGGGGCTGCCGCATATTCTCACCGTCTACCTGATCGGGCAGGGCCTGCCGCTTGCCGGCCTGAGTATCTTCGGAGGCAACACATACGGCTATGCGGCGCTGGCGATCGGACTCATCGAGAGCGCCTATTTCGCCGAGATCTTCCGTGCCGGCTTCCAGGGTGTCGAGCGTGGGCAGGTCGAAGCGGCGCGCAGCACTGGCATGACCAAGCTCCAGACCATGTGCTACATCATTATCCCGCAAGGCGCGCGGCGCGTGTTGCCGCCACTCACCGGCCAGTTCATTCTGGTCATCAAGGCCACGTCGCTTGTGTTTCTGCTGGGCCTGACGGCATCGCAGCGCGAGATGTTCGCACTGGCGCAGGACGGCGCGATCAATAACGCCAACCTGTCGCCGTTGACGGCCGCGGGCCTGATTTATCTCGCCCTGACGATTCCTACAACCTACGCAATCAACGCCTGGGACCGCCGGCTTCGCGGCGGCCGCACAATCCGACCGATTGGATCCGAATGAACATGCATCCACGCGGCACCCGTGTCCGCCTAGAACACGTGAGCAAGTCGTACGGGCACGTCGCCGTGCTGCACGACATCGATCTTGAAGCACCCGGTGGCATGACGACCTGCATCGTCGGCCCGTCCGGTTCGGGCAAGTCCACGCTGTTGCGCTGCGCCAACCTGATGGAGCGCCCGCAAGCCGGCCGCATCTTGCTGGACGACCTCGACATCACCGCGCCCGGCGTCGATATCGACAAGGTACGCACGCGAATCGGTATGGTGTTCCAGCATTTTCATCTGTTCTCGCACCTCAGTGTGCTCGACAACGTCAGCCTCGCCCTGCGCAAGGTGCGCGCCATGAAAAGAGATCAGGCAGAGGAGATCGCGCGCGCCAAGCTGCTGGCGGTTGGTCTGAACGGATTCGAGGCGCGCCGCCCCGAGGACCTTTCCGGCGGACAGCAGCAACGCGTGGCCATTGCGCGTTCGCTCGCGATGGAGCCCGAGGTGATGCTGTTCGACGAAGCCACCTCCGCGCTCGACCCCGAGCTCGTCAAGGGGGTGCTCGCTGTCATGCGCGACCTTGCCCGGGCCGGCATGACCATGATCGTGGTGACGCACGAGATGCGCTTCGCGCGCGAGGTCGCCGGCCAGGTAGTGTTCATGGACGGCGGGCACATCCTCGAGCAGGGGCCGCCGGACAAATTCTTCGACCACCCGAGCCATCCGCGTTTGCGCCATTTTCTGGAGCAGGTTCTCTGACCTGTGACACCCCCATGACATGTACTTCTGCCGTCGTGCGACCGTCGACCGCCGACATCCAAAACCTGTTCGCCCAGCGCAGCCACTGGCAGTCCTGGCTCGAGATCGAGGCCGTGCTTGCCGAAACCCAGGCCGGCCTCGGCATGATTCCGCCGAGCGCGGCGCAAGAGATCGGACGCAAGGCGAACTTCGAGCACATCGACGCGACCGCGCTGGCGGCCGACATAGGCCGCACCCGGGCCCCCATCGTGTCGCTCGTGCGAGCGCTGGCGCGGGCCTGTGAAGGCGATGCGGGCGGCTACGTGCATTGGGGCGCAACCACGCAGAACGTGATGCTGACCGCGCGCACCTTGCTGATGCGCCGGGCGCACGAGGCCTTCATGACGAAGTTGGGCGACGTGCTGTTCAAACTGGCGGACCTGGCGGAGCTCGGCACCGACATGCTCACGGCCGGGCGCACCAACTTCCGCCATGGCTTGCCAATTACCTTCGGCTTCAAGGCGGCCGCATGGATCGAAGAGTTCCTGCGCCACCGGCAACGCTTCGAGGGCGCCGAATCGCGTGTCTTCGCCTCGCTGTGGGGCGGCGCCCTGGGCGCCATGCACGCGTCCGGCGACCAGGGTGCGGAACTGAACCGCCGCCTGTCGGCACGTCTGGGCCTGACACCGCTCGCGGTGCCCTCGCGGGCAGGCACCGACTACATCGCGGAGTACATCCTGCTGCTCGCGCTGTTCAGCGCAACCTGCTCCAAGATCGCCAGGGACCTGTACATCCTGATGGCCGACGAAATCGGCGAAGTCTACGAAAATCAGGGCGATGAGGTTATCGGCTCCAGCACGATGCCCAACAAGGTCAATCCGAAGGTGGTGGTCGGTGTGATCGCGCTGGCGGCCCGCTTGCGCGCCTTGACGCCGCTGGCGCTGGAAGCGATGCAACCCACGCATGAAGGAGACGCAGCCAACAACCAGATGCTGTACACGCTCATCGACCAGGCGTGCCCCCTGGCCTACGAGCTGGTCTGCGCCATGGACGAGCTGCTGACCTGCCTGGAGTTGGAACCGGATAATATGCGCCGGAACGTGGCGTTTTCGGGCCAGGCCATGGCTGCGGAAAACGCAATGATGATCCTCGCTCCCGCGCTCGGGCGGACGCAGGCCTATGAGCGGGTCAAGCATGCGATCGCCGAGACGGCGCGGCGCGGCGTCCTTTTGGCCGACCTGTTGCTGGAAGACGCGTCGGTTCGCGGCGCGGTCGACGAGGCGGCCCTTCGCGCGGCCCTGGACCCGGCCGCGTACACGGGCTGCAGCGCAGAGATGGCGCGAACCATGGCCGCCGCCGCGCGCAGCGCCGCCGCCGCACTGACTGCGCGTTGCGGCCCGGATTGATTGCTCAGAACGCCACTCGAACAACGGCCGGTCAGCCCGACCGGCGTTCCGCTAGCGCGCTCTTTGCTTCATACCAATGGCGTGAGCGATTGAAGACGCCAACCAGGGCTAGCATGATCGGCACTTCAATGAGCACGCCGACCACGGTAGCGAGCGCGGCACCGGATTGAAAACCGAACAGACTAATAGCCGTGGCCACAGCCAGCTCGAAGAAATTGCTGGCGCCGATCAGGGCGGATGGGCCCGCAACACAATGGGCCACGCCAAATCGGCGGTTCAGGTAATAAGCCAGGCTCGAATTCAGCACGACCTGAATCAGGATCGGGACCGCCAGCAATAGTATGATCAGCGGCTTTTCAACGATGGCGTTACCCTGGAAGCTGAACAGCAGAACAAGCGTGGCCAGAAGCGCGACAATGGAGTACGGGCCCAAGGCGCCGACCATGTGCCGATACGTCGCCTCGCCTCTGGCAAGCAACACCTTGCGTATGGCCTGAGCGATTAAGACCGGAACAATGATGTAAAGCGCTACGGAGGCGATGAGCGTATTCCATGGCACCGAAATCGAGGATAGCCCGAGCAACAGTGCAACGACAGGCGCAAACGCCACGATCATGATGGCATCGTTCAACGCTACTTGCGATAGTGTGAAATACGGATCGCCCTTGCACAGCTGTGACCAGACAAACACCATTGCGGTGCAGGGCGCGGCAGCCAGCAGAATCAGCCCCGCCACGTAACTGTCGAGCTGATCGGCAGGTAGCCAGCCGGCAAACAAATGACGCACGAAAATCCAGGCCAGCAGCGCCATCGAAAAGGGCTTCACCAGCCAGTTTACAAATAGTGTTACTCCCATGCCGCGCCAGTGGCTTGCCACCTGACCCATTGCGCCGAAATCAATCTTGATCAGCATAGGGATGATCATGACCCAGATCAGCAGACATACCGGCAAATTGACTTGCGCCACCTCTAGCGCGGCGATGCCTTGAAACACGCCTGGCATCGACTGGCCTGACAAAATACCGGCAACGATACACAGGACCACCCAAACAGTAAGGTAGCGCTCAAAGAAACTAATGCCGCCGCCCTGCGATACGGTGGGGACTTGTGCTATTGAATTCATTCCTGGGGTTCCACGGGCTGTTGGCCGATTGCCCGCATCTCCTTCTGGATGGCGTTACGATCAAGAACATGCAGCGGCAGGTTCACAAACTGACTGACGCGAGCCATGATCTGTCGAAATACCTTGTTGAAAAACTTGCGTTTTTCTTCGTCACTGCCTTCAAACGCGGCAGGATCCTCAAATCCCCAATGCGCCGTCATGGGCGCCCCTGGCCAGATGGGGCATGTTTCTCCTGCTGCCTGATCGCAAACCGTAATGACAAAATCCATTTTGGGCGCATCGGGCGCCGCAAACTCCCCCCAGCTTTTGCTGCGCAGGTTCGAGACGTCGTAGCCAATCGCCTCGCATCGCTCGACAGCAAAGAGATTGACCTTGCCCGTGGGGTGGCTGCCCGCGCTATAGGCGCGAAAACGCCCTTTGCCAAGGGCATTAAAAAGCGCTTCGGCCATAACGCTGCGGGCCGAGTTACCGGTGCAAAGCACCAACACATTGAAGGTTTTGTCAGGCATGATCGAATACTGGTTTGAGGTCAGGGAGGTGTTGGTTCATCAGTTTCTGGCAGCAAGATGAACCGGGCTCACCGCACGACGATATTGTTTTTGGCGGCGTCGCCAAAGAGCCTGATGCAGGTGCTTGCCGGCAGATCGGCTACAGCGACATGGACATGAGCGCGTTTCATGATGAGGACTCCACGATGGTGCCACAGTTGCTTATTGGAGAGCACGGGTTGCCGCCGCAGCAGTTCTCCGTAAGGTAGCCAAGCAGCTCATTCATCGTCTGGTAGCGCGTCGAGTAAATGATGGACCGCCCGTCCTGACGACTGGCGAGCAATCCCGCCCGGTGCAGTTCCTTCAGATGAAATGACAATGATGAGGCGGGTATGCCCATCAACTCGGCGATACGGCCCGCGGGCAAGCCCTCTGGCCCTGCTTGCACCAGAGTGCGAAAGACCGACAGGCGAACTGAATGGGCCAGGGCGGCAAGCGCCTCGATAGCGTTATTCGTTTCCATAATTCGAATATAGTCGAATTATGGAATATTTGCAATCAAAGGCTGGATAACCCACCGATTTCACAAGGGGCGTGATGTCAATTCGAATGAGCGTCGACATGCATCCCGATCCGCCTCATTGGTGCATTTCGATCACCTTCCACCCGTTTCCCGAGGGGTCGCGGCAGCGACCGCTAACGGCTCCGCCAGGACTGGCTCTGCTGGATATCGCGACTGCGGGCGCCCGATTGCGGCATATAACGCAAAGTCGCTACCCAGAACGCCAGCGCCAGGCCGCTCACACAAGCGCCCAGCAGAGTGACTCCATGCCTGCCGAATACCGCATAGGCCGCGAACATCAGCAATGCGATTACGCCGCGAACGGGCGCGTGATTGGCCTGGGCGCGACGAGCGTGAAGAAAATTCCGTGAAGGCGCTATGTCGACGGCCATGGCGGCGGGGAGATAGCTAAGGTCCAATTTCCACACCGTCACGATCATGGACTGCGCCACCCCGGGCAAGGAATGACATGGTGTGGGTGTCTTTCGGGTCAGTGTCGGCTGAGCTGTGAGGTTCAGTTATAAATAGGTAGGAAATTCATGGCGACTTGGCGTCGGCACAAATCAGCATGGCATTGCCAATTATAAGATCACCTTGGGCCTTGAGCGCCTCGCCGGCGCCGCGTATGTCGCGAACCTCCTTGTTTTGGCTTAGTTTCGACTTGCCAACAAGGCGGGTGATTTGGATTTCCAGACCCACGATGGCCTTGAGCATCGTGTCAATGTACTCCTTGGAGCTGTCCGTCATTTTCCATGGCGCCGGCTGTGACGCCTCATGGGTTCGGGTCAGGCGGGCAACCAGGCCGCGCACGAACTGCTCGTCGTCGCGGATGGTGATGCGTCCGTGGGCGTGGGCCACGATGTAATTCCAGGTGGGTACCTGCTTGTGGAATTCATGCTTGGATGGATACCAATTGGGCGAAACATAGGCATCGGCGGCCCGAAAGACCACCAGTACCTCATCGCCATCGGATACGTCCTCCCACACGGAGTTGGCGCGTGCCACATGAGCATTCAACACACCCCTGTCACCCTGCTGAGGGTTGAGTTCAAAGGGAATATGGTTGGCAGCCAGTCCACTTGCGCCGTGCGTGATCAGTGTTCCAAAAGGATGTTGCCTGATGAGGTCATGCAGCACTTCCGCACGAGGCTCATCGAAATGGGTGGGTACATACATATCAGTTCTCCCGGACTTCACATTGATTGAAATGCTTGTGCTTTTGCAAGCAGTTGTCTGGCGTGGATTATCGCTATTTTTCTGGATTACTATATAGATCCACAATCGATAAATTTAAGTAGACCAGAATCGTATGCCGCGACATCCCCAAGCTGTGGATTTGCCGCCCATTGGCGGCCTGGACCGTAAAAGCGGGCATCTTGGCCGCCAATTGACGCACGCTTTGCGCGAGGCAATACATTCGGGCAACTTGAAGCCTGGCGATCTTCTGCCTTCGACCCGCCGGCTAGCCCAGGCGCTCGATATCGCGCGCGGCACTGTCCTGGAGGCGTACGAACAACTGATCGCCGAGGGATTTTTCGACGCACAACCAAGGGCAGGCACCCGGGTCGCTTCTTCATTGACCCCATCTCGGTCCGCCGCCGGCGGTTCGCAAAAGCCGATGGCAAACGCGACACCCACTGCGCTTCCCGCGCCTGCCGTCGCCTTCGCCAAAGTCGCGGAGCAATTCAAGCCGCTCCCGCCGGTACCCTTTGCTGTTTCGGTTCCCACAGGCCCGGCGGCGCCCGATGAAACGTGGCGACGACTGGGCAACCGCATCCGCGCCCGAGGGCCGGGCGCGCCCTCGGGCTATGATGATCCTCAAGGTGTCAAGGCCCTCCGGGAAGCTGTGGCTGGGTATGTACGGAGGTCGCGTTCAGTGCACTGCGGTGCTGAGCAAGTCATCATCACGACGGGGACCCAGCAAGGGTTGTATGTCGCCTGCCAAGTGCTACTGGGCGCTACCGACGTCGCCTGGGTGGAAGACCCTGCCTATCGTGGCATAACGGCGATTCTCGAAAGCATAGGGCGACAGGATCGCGTGGTGCGCGTTCCCGTCGACGATGCCGGGATTAACGTCGAGGCGGGCGTGGCAATGGCAAAGCAGGCGTGTGCTGCATTCGTCACCCCTTCGCATCAATACCCCCTGGGAATGCCGATGAGCATGGGGCGCAGGAATGCGCTGCTGGCTTGGGCGAGCGAGAGCGGCGCCTGGATTGTGGAGGACGACTACGACAGCGAGCTGCGCTATGCCGGCCATCCGTTTCCTTCACTGCAAGGGCTTGCACCGGATCGCGTCGTCTACCTCGGCACCTTCAGCAAGATCCTGTTTCCGTCGCTGCGCCTTGGCTATGCCATCGTTCCGGACGCTTTGGTGCCCGCCTTCTGCGGTGCGCGTGTGTTGATGGACAGGCATACGCCAAGCGCTGACCAACATGTCCTTGCCGCTTTCATCACCGAAGGCTATCTAGATCGGCATATCCGACGCATTCGCGGTGTGTACGCCGACCGGCGAAGCCAGTTGTTAGGGATGCTCGGTCGATGGATTCCCAAGGATCTTGGATGGCTGCAGCCTAGCGATCAGGGTATGCACCTGGTGCTCTGGCTCGCGCGCGGTATCGATGACGTCCTGCTGGCGTCACGCGCAGTGGAGGCCGGGGTGGCTGTGCGTGCCGTGTCTCCAATGTATTCGACAGGCAATGGCCGCTCAGGCCTGGTGCTTGGCTTAGGTGGATTCAGCAATGAGCAGATGGAGGCAGCGGTTCGGATCCTTGCTGCAATCATCACGTCGATGAGAAAGGCCGAGCCGCGCATACAGGCTGCTTCGTGACTGCCTCTTCCAATGAGGCTCCATACCATGCTCTCCCAAAGCCGAAGGCACCGAGGCTCCTCGAATTCCTGATCGGAACGGAGAATGACAATGCGATTACCGATAGGTCTGCCAACTATCGGCCGGTAAAATTGGCCGGCCGGCGTTCAATGAAGTGGCTGACACCTTCTTTAAAATCAGCGCTTTGGAGGCTATCGAACATCTCGTGGTTCGCCAAGGCAATCGCTTCCGACAACGATTGAAACGGTGCGGTAGACAACTGTTGCTTCATCACTCGTACAGAACGCGGAGACACGTTCATTGCAATGTCATTGGCATAGGAAATGACTTCGTCCATGAGGTGTTCGGCAGGTATTACCCGGTCCACCAAGCGCATCTGCAAGGCTTCTTCAATACCAACCTTGCGTGCCGAAAACAATAAGTCGGCGGCGTTTCCCGGCCCCACTACGCGTGGCAGTATCCATGCGATGCCGTGTTCGGCGATCAGGCCGCGCTTGGCAAATGCAGTCGAGAACACAGCCTTGTCGCTGGCAAAGCGCATATCGCTGTATAAGGCGAATATCAATCCCAAGCCCGCGGCCGCCCCGTTTATGGCGCATATCACGGGTTTTGCTATTGCCGGGAAATAGGCATAGCGACTCTGATAGTCGGGCCGGCGATTCATGTTGTACGGGCGCATCCATTCCGCGGCCTGAATATCGTCCGGCGGCAGCACTTCGAGTTCGTCAATGTCCATGCCGGCGCAAAATGCGCGCCCTTTACCTGTCAATACAATGGCGCGGACAGCGGCATCTTTGTCGAGCCGTTCGAATACTGCGCGCAACTCAGCTTCCATGACTTTGGTCAGGGCATTCATCTTTTCCGGCCGAGACAGCGTAACAATCGCCACGTGCTGATCGGTCCCGGCGAAAGTCAGTTCGATTTGTGTATACATAACGTGGCCTTATTGCGCTGTGGTGGTAGAGGAAGCCTGAATCGCCCGCAGTTCGGTGAACTCCAGGATGCCGTAAATGCCGCCTTCGCGTCCGATACCCGATGCTCCAAATCCGCCAAACGGAGCCAAGGGATTGAAGGGCGCGCCATTTACATCAATTTGCCCGGCCCTTAGTTGGCGAGCCGCGGCCATTGCCTTATCTTCACTGCCCCAAACCGCACCGGCCAAACCATAGGGTGTCTGGTTCGCGATATTGATAGCCTCGTCTTCAGTGACATAGGTAAGAACGGCTAGCACGGGGCCAAAAATTTCTTCAGATGCGATGCGCGCTTGTGCGGGTACCCGGCCGAACACTGTAGGCGCGATGAAGTAGCCTTGTCCGGGCGTGGGCGCGTGCGTCCCGCCGGCGATCAAGTCGAATCCGGCTTCTTCGGCCTCCAAAAGAAACGACAATACACGCTGCCTTTGATCGCTCGACACCAAAGGCCCCATGCGCGTTGCGCTGTCGCGTGGATCGCCAAGCGTTATCTTTTGCGCTCCTTCCTGGAGCCGCGTGCGATATTCCAGGTACTGATCCTCGGGCACAATCAATCGCGTGATGGCGCTGCATGTCTGGCCGGAGTTCAGGAAGCAGGAGGACAGTGCGTGCCGCACTACCAAGGCGGGGTCAGCCTCTGCTAATGCGATGCTGGCTGATTTTCCACCTAATTCCAATGAAACACGCTTTAGGGCCTGGCCAGCGGAACTGGCGATACGACGCCCCACCGCGGTCGATCCGGTAAACGACACCATATTGACACCAGGGTGGGCAACCAAGGCCTCTCCTGTCGCCCCGTCGCCAAAGATAATGTTCACCACACCCTCGGGCAGCTTCGCCGTCTCGATCGCTTTTCCTAGGATCTGCGCCGACGTGGGTGCCAGATCAGAAGGCTTTAGTACTATTGTGCATCCTGCCACCAAGGCAGCCGCCAATTTCCCCGTAATTTGATGCAAGGGATAATTCCAGGGCGTAATCGCGCCTACAACGCCGACCGGAACACGCATGATATAAGAGTGCGCGGTTTTCGTTTCGGCCAGGGCGTCTATCGCGGCGTCGGCTGTTGCGCGCCATGCCGCGATAGGCGCTTGCACCTGAATGCGGCGCGTTAATTTTTCGGGCATCCCTACTTCGGCGACGATGCCTGCGACCAGTGCATCGGCATGGCTCTCCAAGCCTTCGGCAATGGCCCGAACATAACGGGCCCGCGTTTCGATCGGCAAGTTGGCCCATGGCGCAAACGCGGCCCGTGCCGCCGCGACGGCACCGTTGACCTCGGCATCGATCGCGTGACAGACTGTGCCTATCGATGCTTCAGTGCTTGAGTCGTAAATAATCGTTTGCCCGACTCCCTGCGCATCCACCCAGGCGCCATTGATAAAATGCTGCTTATAACTCATTGTTTGTTTCCTTTGGACTTTCGGGCGTGCAGAAATGCATTCATTGCCGCCTGGGGTTCGCCGTTTGCATAACATTCCAGTTGAGCACGAATGCCGGCAACACAGGCTTCATCGAACCCAGCCTGTGTCAAGGCGCGCAACCGTTGTTTGGAAAGGCGTATGGCGGTGGCTGGATGCAGGGCAAGCGACTCTGCGACCTTAATAGCCTCTGCCAAAGTATCATCTGCCAGATAATTGACCAGTCCCATCTGATAAGCACGCTGGCCGTTGATCAGATCACCTTGCAGCGACAGCTGTGCGTTATGCCCCATTCCCACATGCAGGCTCATCAGGTATGAGCCAACAATGCTGGCCAAGCCGGCTTTGACTTCCGGCTGGCCAATCCGGGCGTCCGGCGTCGCGATGCGAAGATCCGCGCACAGGGCAATCTGGAATCCGGCCCCCGCGGCAACGCCATTGAGCGCCGCGATGCAGGGTTTGTCCAGGTTACGAACGGCCTGGTACATGTTGCGTTGCGCCTCGAGCCAGGGCACAATTTTGCGCCAGCTTGCCTTGACTGCTTCGTCAAGATCCTGGCCGGCGCAAAAAGCACGATCACCCGCACCCGTGATTACAACGGAACGGACTGCTGAATCGGCATTTAGGATACCCAGCGTTTGTATAAGTGCGTTACGCATTTCATGGTTGACTGCGTTCAGGGCCTGTGGCCGATTCAGTGATACAACGCCGACTTGGCCCATGATTTTCAACAGCACTGTGTCGCTCATGCCTTATCCTTGAATTCGACTACGGCATCCACCGCTATGGCGCCTTGGCCAGATGGCATCACCATAATGGGGTTGATGTCTACCGCATGCAGCGTGGCCCGGTGTTGCAGGGCGAAATGGCCCAGCGCCACCGCGGCTTTTGCCAATGCTTGGGCGTCGAGTGCCGGCTCGCCACGAAAGCCCGACAATATCGGTGCGACCCGCAACCGCTTAATGGCACGCAGCACTTCCTCTTCGTGGAAAGGCGGCAGCAGCGAAACCACGTCGTGTCGGAGTTCGACCAGAGTCCCTCCTTCGCCAATTGTTATAACCGGCCCGAATATCGGATCAACTGTCGCGCCGAGCATGAATTCATGCTTGCCTTTGAGCATTCGGGCCACCAGTACGCGTGGTTTTGCCGCGCCAAGCTTCCGCAGCTTCGCCAAGCAATCGTTGGCGGCGGTTCGAACCTCTTCGGCTCCCAGTACATTAATGTGAACGAGGCCGTGTTCGGTTTTGTGCGGGACATCCGCCGAGCATCCCTTTATAACGACACTGTCGTTAAGCTGTGAAGCGGCATGAACCGCTGAATCGGCGTCCCCGCAGACCATGTGATCGACCACAGGCAACCCAAACGAGGCCAATGCGGCCAGGCTGTCCGCTTCGTCAAGTAATCCGTGGGCCAGGGTGGTGGCTATTCGAGAGGGCGGCTCTTGCGTTTCTCTGCGATGAAAGTGGCATTGCTGAAAATACTGATTCAAAGCGCGCACTGCGTCGGTTTCGCCCGTGAATGTCGGAATTCCACAATGCTGGAACTGCCTGCGTACGGATTCCTGGGGCGCCGTAACCGCTACCGGTTTTCTATTATGGGAAGCGAAGGCCGCGGTTGCACTGGCCAATGCCGGAACATCGTAGCCCGGTCCTGCAACAGGAATTCCAAAAAGGAACATGTCCGCCTCGCGGCTGTCGCCCAGGACATCGAGCACTCTTGGGAACATTTCCTTGTCGCCCAGCAAGGCCGCCGTGAGATCCAGAGGGTTGGCCACGGTAGCGAAATTCGGCAAAAGGCTTCGAAGGCTGTTGCATGTTGTGGACTCAAGCTCGGCTAAAGGCAGCCCTATCCGTTCGGCCGCATCGGCACAAAGCACGCCCACTGCGCCGCTGTGGCTCATCACGACTGTACGACCCGATTTCGGGGAAAAGCCGCTTAGATATAGTGGCGCCGCGTTGACCAGTTCATGAATGTCATGAGCCCGCCAAATACCATTCTGTTCCAGAAAGGCGTCCAATGCGGCGTCCTGTCCCACTATTGCACCTGTATGTGATGCCGCGGCAACCGCTCCTTTAAGACTGCTCCCGCCTTTGAGCAGCACTATGTGTGCGCCATGTTGCCGGGCAAGGTCCGCGGCTTCAGCCAGGAACTCTGGGCGGGTCAGAGATTCGACATAGACAAGAATCAGACGTATGTCCGCATCGGCCGCAATCAAGCGAACGAGTTCCGATACGCCAAGGTCGGCATCATTGCCCGTGGCGGCCAAATAGCGCACACCCAGTCCTTTCTCTCGCAGTAATGCATAAGGCATCACGCTCGCGGCACCGCTTTGACTGACGACCGCTATTGGCCCATCCTTGGGCGGTACTTCCATGAACATCGTGCTGAAATTGAGTACGGCACCCGTTGCGAAATTAGCCAGGCCCTGGGCGTTGGGGCCCACCAAACGCATGCCATGTGCCAGAGCGAATGCAACCAGTTCCCGCTGAACAAGCAAGCCTGCCGCTCCGGTTTCCGCAAATCCGGAAGCCATCAGTATTGCTGTCGATACGCCGCGGCGGGCACAATCATGGACGGCTTTAACCGCATCCTCGCCGGCCACGGCAATGATGGCCGTTTCTGGCACGATGTCTGTGTCGTCCAGGCTTGCATAGCAGTCTATGCCCTGCACAGACTGCCTTTGTGGATTGATGGGTAGAATGCGGCCGCCATAACCGAACTTGCGCATGTAATGAATGGGACGTCCCCCCACTTTGTTGGGATTGTCCGAGGCACCGATTACCGCGACCGAGGCGGGGCACAACACCTGTATGGCCTTCGATTGATTCACCATGTTCTCTTGTTTCAATTTATCAATCTACCTTTACACCGGAGTCTTTTATGATTTTGCTCCACTTGGCCTCATCTTTTTTCATCTGGGCAGTGAAGTCCCCGGGCGATCCTGGCAAGGGCGTTGCGCCAAGCGATGCCAGCTGCGATTGCATATCGGGGTTGGCGAGCATTTTGTTAATAGCCTGATTCAGCGTGTGTACGGTCTCGGGAGCTATCCCATGTGGAGCGACCAGACCGAACCAAATGCTTACGTGAAAGCCCGGCAAACCCGCTTCCGCAATAGTCGGAATGTGGGGGAGGGTTGGTGATTCGGACGTGCCCGTCACTCCCAGCGCGATCACTTTATTCGTTTCGATATTCGGCACTTCGTTGGAAATAGTGTCGAACATCATTGAAATTCGCCCGCCCAGAAGATCTGTCAGCGCCGGTGCCGAACCTTTATAGGGAACGTGCACAATATCGATGCCGGCCATTTTTTTAAACAATTCTCCCGACAGGTGGTTTGAACTTCCTACCCCGGCCGAGCCAAAGGTCAGCGCTCCGGGTTTTTTCTTCGCCAAGGCGATAAGTTCTTGCGTCGTTTTGACGTGGAGTGAGGGCGGCACCACGAGAACATTCACCGTACCTGCAACCATGCCGACAGCATCGAATGCGCTAAGCGGCTTGATCCTCATGCTCGAATAAAGGCTGGGGTTGATCGTCATGGTGCCAGTGGTGGCGAAAAACAGCGTGTATCCGTCGGGTGCCGCCGAGGCGGCCGCCTCGGTACCAATCAGGCCGCCGGCACCGCCGCGATTTTCAACAATGACGGTTTGCCCAAGGGATTGCGTCAGTTTCGCACCCACAATACGGGCCAATGCGTCGGTCGGCCCGCCGGCGGTGAAGGGGACAATCAGTTTTATTGGCTTATCGGGGTAGGCCGCTCGAGCGGGCGCTGTAACACCGAGGCCGGCCGCCGCTGCCAGTAGAAAAACCGGGGCAAGCTTCTTGAAACGGCAAGTATTCATTTTGTCTCCTGAGATGTTGTTTTGATCTCTTCCGGCAGAAGAGCGAAATTCAAGTCTAGATATGGCGCTGGCTATGCACAAGAGTTATATTGCATATAACAGGTTTCTATATTTGTGATAGCTAATGAATTTAAAGCAGCTCGAAATGTTCTCGCTTGTGGCGGCGCTTGGTTCGCTTTCACGAGCGGCAACTGCCACGGATACCGCCCAATCGCTGGTCAGCCGGCAAATTTCGCAGTTGGAGACCGAGTGGGGCGACCGCCTATTCGAAAGAACCGGCAGGGGCATGACTTTGTCGGAGTTTGGCAAGCGGGTTCGACCAGAGATCGAGCTCGTGCTCGACCAGGTAGGCCGGCTTGAAAGCACGGTGAAAGACGCTGCAAGGGTGCTGACGGGAACCGTCCATTTTGGCGTGCTGCCTTCGATGAGCCGGGAGTTGCTGCCCGTGCTGTTCACCAATATCCGGGCATTGGCGCCGGAAGTGCGCTTGCACGTTACCGAAGGGTTTAGCGGCGATCTGGATGAACAGCTTGGCTCGGGTAGGTTGGATATGATCGTAGTCAATCGATATGGCGCCAGCGATGGGCGTCACGAAGATTCATTGGGCGCGGTCGACACTTTTTTGATAGGCCGGCCTGATGCCATGCATGCGCTGGGGGCCAAGGCAACACTGCCGTTTCGAACTCTGGCAAACCTGCCTCTGGTTTTACCCTCAACGCCCAATGGCTTGCGGGCTACGCTGGATATGCTGGGCCGCCAACACAATATATGGCCCGATGTTGTAATGGAGGTCGACACATTGACCGCCATGAAGGACGTCGCCATGAGCGGGCATGCATTTACACTGCTTCCGCTGTTGGCCATCAAAGATGAACTCGAGGCGGGCAAGTTGGCAGCCGCTCAAATCGACAGGCCTGTGATTCGCCGCACAGTTGCGCTTAGTTTCACAAGACACAGGCCGCTTTCGAAAGCAGCCAGACTAGTCGGCGCGAGGGTACGGGAATTGGTATCCGACCTGATTAAAAATCGATAGCCGGGCGCTGTGAACTATGGCGCCGCCGCGAACGCTCTTCGCGGCGAACCTATTGGGGTTGATAGTTTATTGACTTCAGCAAAGCCGCCTGTTTCTGATAGGCCTCTCGCAAATCAGCCATGAGCTCTTCGCTTGTATAGGGTTTCCCCGGTTCCATGCCGAGTGCGTTGATGCGGCTCAGGGCGTTGGGCTGCTGAAAAAACGCAAGTGTTACGTCGCGTAGTTTTTTCTGAATTTCGGCAGGCGTATCGGGTTGTGCCCACACGCCGAACCAGCCTGCCTTGGATAGCTGCGGATAGCCCAGTTCCGTGAAGGTGGGTACATCGGGCAGTTCGTGGATCCGTGTCGGGTAATTGACCGCAATGGCCTTGATTTTCCCGCTTTTAATCAGCGACAAGGACGTGGTTATGCCGTCAAACATTAATGGGAACTGTCCGCCCATCAAATCCACCAGGGCCTGCGGCGAGCCTTTGTACCCCACATAGCGCATATTCATATGGGTGAGCTGGCCGAGCAGCATGCCGGAGGTGTGTCCTTTCATTCCCGTGGCATAAGACGCAAAATTGACACCGTCTTTTTGCGACTGGCCATACTTCACTACATCCTGCAAGTTATTCAGTTTCAGATCTTTGTTGGCGACCAATACCAGCCCTGTGCGGCTTAACTGGGCCAAGGGCTTGATATCGGTGAAAGGCTTGTAATTGACTTTGTAGGCCAAAGGTACTTCGCTGACCGCGCCGTCCTGGATGACCAAAAAGGTATAGCCGTCTTTGCCATTGGACATCAGATCCCTGATGGCAATGCCGCCCGATGCGCCAGGCTTGGACTCCACGATAATAGGTTTGCCGAGGCTCTTCTGCAGGCCTTCGGCCAGCAAGCGCGCCAGCGCGTCCGCGGTACCTCCCGCCGGGCCGGCAACCAGCAAGCGGATGGGCTTGCTTGGCCAAACCGTATCGGCCGCCAGTGCCATGGGGCTCAAAGTCATGGCGCCCAGCGCCATTGCGGTCATGCATGCGAGCCATTTTCTTTTGTATTGTTTCTGCATTTTTGTCTCCTGGATATGCTGTCTAAATTTGAGCATGCTCACACAGCATGCAGGCTGAGTTCGCGTATCAGTTCTTCGGCCCTCGGCCATTCGCCAAAGCCCGATGCGGGGTTCAGATGGCCCACCGCGCCCAATTCCACAAAACGGCTGCCCCAAGTCTCCGCCAGCGCACGGGCACGCTCCAGGCGAGATAAAGGGTCGTTGCTGCTGGCCGCCAGGATGGTGGGGAAGGGCAGCCTGTTGCGCGGAATCGGCAACCACCCGTTGCTGTCGAGTTGATCCACGGTTGGGTAGCCGGCGGGCATGGGCGTTTCCATGTCGGACGGCGTGGCCAGCAGAGCCCCTTGAATAGGTCGCGTGGCGCGCTGTGCCCAATGAGCCACCATCATCGTGCCGGCGCTGTGCGCCACAATGATGACCGGACCTTCAATGTCGGCCAAGGTGCGCTCAATGGCATCGACACGGGCCGCACAGCTGAGCTTATCGTGCTCCAGCGGAGCCACGCTGCGCACTTTGGGGAGCTTGGCCGCCAGCAGGGTTTGCCAGTGAGCGGGCACATGGTCACGCAGGCCCGGAACGATCAGGATAGTGGCTTGGTTAGGCATTTTCTTTCCGCTTGGGGGGCTTGTATCATGCCCATGGTTCCCAGTGTAGAATGGTCGATGCTCCAAGTGTGGGCGCGCTGCGCTGGTTGCGCTTATCCTTGGACGACATGCGTTTTGCATTTCATGCCACTTTCACTCTGATAGACCGATGGCGCCTCTTGTCCGTGCAGCTTGCCTTACCAACTACCGCGAAGTGGCCATTGCGTCTGGGCTGAATCCGGTGCGTATGCTCCTGGACGTGGGCTTGAGTCCCAGCGCGCTCGATGAACCCGATTTGATGATCCCTGTGGAATCCGTGGGCCGTTTGCTGCAGGTTTCGGCCAGTGCGTCGGGCAACGAAAGCTTTGGTCTGTGCATGGCCAAGTCCCGCCTGCTGTCCAACCTTGGCGCCGTGGGTTTGCTGATGCGCGACCAGGTTACCTTGCGCGACTCGCTTTACATGCTGATGCGTTACGTGGTCGTGCTCAACGGCGCGCTCTCGCTGACTATAGAAGAAGGCGACGGCATAGTGCTGATCCGGGAGGCGGTCATGGCGGGAGGTGTGCATCAGCCCATACGCCAACGTGTAGAGCTGGCTCTGGGGGTGATGGTGCGCTTGATACGCCAACTGGTGGGCAATGACTGGCGGCCCCGGCGCGTGTGCTTTGAGCATTGCGCACCGCACGATCTGAGCGTACATACTCAGCTTTTTGGCTGTCCAATCGAGTTTGGTTGCGATTTCAATTGCATCGTCTGCGCGAAAGCCGATCTGGATGTGCGCAATCCATCGGCGGATCCGGCCATGGTGCGCTATGCCCAAAAGCTGATCGACGATGCAGACCAGTCGCCCGAAACCCGGGTTCTGGATGATGTGCGGCGCACCATCTTGCTGCTGCTGCCAAGCGGGCGCTGCAGTATCGAAAAGGTCAGCGAGCATTTGGGTGTGGTGCCCCGCACGGTGCAGCGCCGCCTGGCGGAACGCGAGCACAGTTTTTCGTCCCTGGTGAACGATATTCGCAAAGAGCTGGCTGCGCGCTATGTGCTTGAAAGCGAACGGTCGCTGACCGATATTGCAGAAATCCTGGGTTTTACCGCGCCCAGCAGCTTCTCTCGCTGGTACCAGGCACAGTTTGGCTGCAGCGCCAAAGAAAGTCGTGCCCAGCGGCTTATCGACAAGAGCCGCAAATAATCTGCCCGGAGCCGCCGATTATTTTTTGATCGGCCGTTTTCTTTTGGCTGGCACTAATTCAATGCATTGGCCGTCGTCAAAAACTTATTCAATATTTTGCGATTTTGCGCTGTGTCATGGCCAGCCATACCCCGTTGTCGCGAATTAGCAAGACCGTGTCCCCCAAAGATAAGTGGGAGCGTCGATGGAATCAGATAATGATGCCAAGCAGTTCGACATTCTAAATACTTACGTGGAGACTCATCATGAACTTCCTTGACGGCCATCTGTATCCCGAGAACCAGCAGCCTCTGATCATCACCGCCGCTCCCTATGCTCCGGGCTGGATTCCCTCGGACTTCCCGGAAGATATTCCTATCACGATGGAAGAGCAGATCCAGAAGGCGGTCGATTGCTACGAAGCCGGTGCCACCGTGCTGCATCTGCATGTGCGCGAACTTGATGGCAAGGGCAGCAAGCGCCTGTCCATGTTCAATGAGCTGATCGCCGGGGTGCGCGCCCGCGTTCCGGAAATGGTCATCCAGGTGGGCGGCTCCATCAGTTTCGCGCCCGAATCCGATGGCCAGGCCGCCAAGTGGCTAAGCGATGATACGCGGCATATGTTGGCCGAACTCGACCCGAAGCCCGACCAAGTGACAGTGACCGTCAACACGACGCAGATGAATGTGACAGAACATGCCGGTGAGGATGACTTCAAGGGAGTTTCGCGGGGGTTCCCGCACCTGTATGCAACGTACAAGGACATGATCGTGCCTTCGAATCCCAGCTGGGTCGAGGAACACATTCGACGCCTGACAGCCGCCGGGATCCAGAGCGAGTTCCAGTGCTACAACATCAACAGCTTTGAGACGATCGAACGGATGATTCGTCGCGGCGTCTACAAGGGACCGCTAGTGATGAACTGGGTGGCTATCAGCGGTGGCATGGATCAAGCCAACATCTACAACCTGGCCAACTTCCTGCGCGCCGCGCCCGACGGCGCGGTGGTAACGGTGGAGAGCTCGGTGCTGAATGTGCTGCCCGTGAATATGATAGGCATTGCCTTGGGCCTGCATGTGCGATGTGGCATCGAGGATGTGCTCTGGAACCAGACCCGCACGGGCAAGATGAGTTCCGTCGAACAGATCAAGCAATTGGTGCGTATCTCCGGCGAATTTGGTCGTCCCATAGCCACAGCGCAACAGGCACGAGAAATCATGCAGATTGGGGTCTTCTACGATACAGCGGAAGAGACGCTTCAGGCCAATGGCTTCGCGCCCAACCGTAATGGTGGCAACCAGGGATTCCTGCGCAAGCCGGCCGAAATTGGTCAAGGGGTGAGCAAATGATCACATCACCGACCCGTAGAAAGATCGTGCTCGGAGCGGCGGCATCGCTGATGAGCGGTTTGGTTAGTGCCCAGGGTAGCAAGGACTGGCCGTCGCGACCCGTTAAAGTTATCGTGCCTGGCGGAGCTGGCGGGATATTGGACACTCTGGCGCGCCAGCTCTATGCCAGACTTCAAAAAACGTTGGGCCAGCCATTTATCATAGAAAATCGCCCTGGTGCGAATGGATTGATTGGTTCATCTACGGTCAAAAGCGCAGCGCCTGATGGCTATACGATTTTGCATAGCACGGCATCATCGATGGTGATGGCCGAGGCACTGAATCCAGACCTTCGGATTAAAACTTTGCGAGACCTGGAGCCCGTGGCGCTCGCTGCAGTAGGTGGTATTTTGCTTGTAGTGAACTCTTCAGTGCCGGCGAAGAACCTTTCTGAATTGGTTGATCTGCTGCGAAAGGATCCTCAAAAATATCCATCTTATGGAAGTTGGGGGGTCGGTTCGAATGGACACCTGACGATGGAATGGATAAAGCAACGTGCCGGTCTGACCATCAATCATGTTCCATACAAAACAACGCCCTCGTTGTTGACCGATATTGTTTCCGGCGTGATTCCTATTGGCTGGGTTGACGCCTTGTCTCCATTGGGTTTTATTTCCCAAGGGAAACTACGCGGCATTGCAATGACAGGTACCGTTCGCAGCCCGCAGTTGCCTGATGTGAAGGTGCTTTCCGAGCAAGGCTATCCATTTACCGCCGCGGGTTGGCAAGGTGTTTTTGCACCCAAAAATACGCCGGTGGAGTTGCTGGATCGTCTGCATGAGGCCGTCAATCATGAACTGGTCCAGCCAGAGTTCCAGGAAGTACTTCGCAAGGCGAATATCCCGCCCGCAAGCGCAGAGAGCCGTCAAGAATTCACGCAAACGATAAAGAACGACCTGGCTGTTTGGCGGAAGATTGTCGTAGACGGACATATCAAGCTGGATTAAAACCGGCAATGCCACTATCGTGGACTGGCGTGTGAGCCAAGCCGTGCTCAATCATACGGAACCTGACAACTAGAAAGATCATGAAGATTTCCTCTCACGCCGACAAGATAAGTCGCCTTTTGCAACTCCGCGATCGACTCGATCCGCTTCGAGACTTTGAACTCTGGTATTGGACGTGCCTTACAGCGGGAACCAATATCTGGAATGCCTCGCTGCATGCAACAGGGCTTACCAGTGAGGATCGCGCTTTTTCCACGATCCCCGGTGTGCACGTAGTACCTCAGCGTGACGGCAGCTACCGCAGGGAGCTTCGTGGCCCTGGCGATGTGAGCCATGTCGGCTGGCCGGCCATTCCTGGCGATATGCCGGAGCCGATCCAGCGCCTGGAGGCAGCATTGCATGCGCTGGAAGAATACCGTGATCCCTGCTTGCGCGGAGATCGCGCTCCAACCCAGGCAATTGTCGATGACTGCAATCTCGCGCTATCGCAAGCAATATCCGTCTACGAAGCATTGGTCCGTTAAGAGATACATCCATGACCCCGGAAAATCATCGCGCTAAAGCAGAGCGAATTGAACAATCACTTGCCAAGCTGACTGAGTCGGATTGGGAAATTCGGATTGAGGCAGCCATGCTTGCAGGTACCCACTGGGTCAACTTTGCCTTGCATAAAATCGGCGTAAGCGAGATGTCGGAAGACATGGTGCATGCCTCCATGACTATGGTCAGCGTACTTCGCAAGTACAAGCTTGCCGAACCCGAGTTGATCGCGCAACTTGAGGAAATTGAGGAGATTCGTCCCCTGTTCGTCCGTGGAGACATGGACGGAGGGACCAAAGCTGCGAAAAGAGCGCTAGAATTGCTGCGCTCAATAGGAGAGCGGGCGCGAAGATTGGCTTGAGGAGGCACATATTTACCCCCCCTTACGATGGCGTTCGGACTAATTAATTCACGCCTACGTGTTCGCTTGCCGGTTCCGGAACGCCGCCTCTCCGGCATCCGACACCTCGACCCACTTCTTGTCGGGCGCGGCATCTGCGACGTAGCTGTCGTGCCAGTTCCACCACTTGTAGGTCGGGGTCTGGGGATAGCCCTCGGGTGAGTCTTCCCAGGGCTCCTGCCGCCCCAAGGGTGTGATGTCGAGGTAGTTCCAGGTGCCCCCCATTTGCTCGTCGCCGCGGTTGTTGAGGAAGTAGGTGCGGAACACGCGGCCGCTGTCGCAGTAAAAGACGTTCGTGCCGTGCCATTCACCCACACCGAAGTCGGCGTCGAAGTTGTCGATGATGGTGAACCACGGCATTTCCCAGCCCATCCGCGCCTTCAGTCGCGCGATGTCCGCCTGAGGCGCCCGCGAGACGAATACGAGGGTAGTGTCGCGGGCGTTCAGGTGGGCGACATGGGCGACTTGATCGGCCACCATGGAGCAGCCCCGGCAGGCGTGGTCCGGCCAGCCGAACACGCCCGGCTCGAAGAAGGCGCGGTAGACGATCAGTTGGCGCCGTCCGTCGAACAGATCGAGCAGGCTGACCTTGCCCGCAGGCCCCTCGAATGTATACGCTTGCTCCACGGCCATCCATGGCATTCGCCTGCGCTCGGCGGCCAGGGCGTCACGGGCGCGGGTATGGGCCTTTTCCTTTACCAGCAATTGCTCGCGGGCCGCCTCCCACTCCTGCGGCGACACGACTGGTGGCGTATGCATGGCAGATTGTCCGTTTTTCCGTCCGCCCTCAGTTGGTGTAGTCATGGCTTGAAACCTCCTAATTGGTGAATTCCCGCGCCTCGTGGCTGAAGCGCGATTCCATTCGCTGTTTATCTCATTGCTGCCTGAGAGTCAGTTTGACACCGGAAATCGAACGGAGGGAGTAACAATTGTGGCGGTATTTCAATGGGGCGCCTATGTGTAGAGCGATCCTAAGTCTGCGGATGGCTGTTCGCCAGGCCTCAGTTCTTCTCTGGCATTGCGGAAGAGTGATGACTTGTGATCAACCACTGCTTCCCGTCCCATTTGTAGGTGTATGTGTAGCGAGCTTTGACTTGAGCGCCGGTAGTGCCAAAAGTGAATGTATAGAGCCCGGCGTCAACCGCGGTGTTGCAACCAATCTGTATCATTCTTGAGTCGATCTTGCCTATAGGCTTGTTTTCCAGAAAGTGGTGGAAGTAATCCTCTTTCTCAGCCTCGGTTAGTCGGGGCTTGTTCGACACGGTGGGGAGAAGGATGGAGCGCTCGGCATAATTGGCCGCAACCTTGTGCGGGTCGCCGGTTTGCAGCGAGCGATTCCATCGGTCGAACAAGGCCGAGATTTCTTGCTCATTGCTTGCCTTGCAAACTTCCGTGTGCGCCGGTGCGGACCCGGATGGGACCGAGGCGCAGCCAGCAAGGACGAAGGCGAGGGAGGTTGACAGAATAAAAGTGTTTCTCATTTGCGGTCCTCTGGCAGTGATTGGAAGTCAACAAGGGAACAAGTAAATGTATCCGAACAAGAGGCTCGCGTATATAGGCTGTTTATCCCACAAAGTTTTTCGAAATAACCATGATCTTCGGCCGGAGAGGCTCTCTTTGATCACTTCAGGCCGGCGGCGGGCCGCTGCCACAAACCATGAAGGTCGGTGTATTCTCATGCCAATACCAGATAAACTAATACCGGATAACCCTGCTTCAATAGATCTCACTATTGTGTGGCCCATGCCTGAAAAGACTCCTGAACCCCAATCCATCGTCAGCCCGGTCACGCGCAGCGCGATTTTCATTGTCGCTGTGCTCGCGGCCGGCGACTACAGCGCCGACAAAGTCCGCGCTTTGTGCACGGACATCGCCGCCCTTGTCCGCTCCGTTGGCAAGCGCGTCCCCTCGGGCAACTTGTCCTGCGTTTGCGGCTTCGGCTCCGATGCCTGGAACAGGCTTTTCGCCGAACCGCGTCCCGCGTCCTTGCATCCGTTTCGCGAGTTCGGCGCGGGTGAACGTCGCGCCATGGCAACGCCGGGCGATTTGCTGCTGCACATTCGCGCGGATCAGATGGACCTCTGTTTCGAGCTCGCCACGCTGTTGTTGGGACGGCTCGGCGACGCGGTCTCCGTGGTCGACGAAGTGCACGGTTTTCGTTACTTCGATTTGCGCAGCATGGTGGGGTTCGTCGATGGCACCGAGAATCCGGCCGGCCGCGAGGCTGTGGAGTTCACCGTGATCGACGACGAAGATCCGGGGTTCGCAGGCGGCAGCTACGTGCTCGTGCAGAAGTATCTGCACGACATGGCGGGCTGGAATGCTTTGCCCGTCGAAACCCAGGAACGCATCATAGGCCGTACCAAGCTGTCCGACATCGAGCTCGACGAGGCGGTCAAGCCGTCGTCGTCGCACAGCTCGTTGACGACGCTCGTCGAGAACGGGCAGGAAGTGAAAATCCTGCGCGACAATATGCCTTTTGGCCGCCCCGGTGCGGGCGAGTTCGGGACCTATTTCATCGGTTATGCCCGTTCTCCCGCACCGATCGAGCAGATGCTCGAAAATATGTTTGTCGGACGGCCTCCCGGCAATTACGACCGGCTGCTCGATTTCAGCCGCGCAGTCACGGGCGGCCTTTTCTTTGTCCCGTCTGCCGATCTGCTCGAAGCGCTCGCGGAGCGTGACTCGCAGGTCGCCGGCGCGACTCAGCCCGATGCGCCGTCACCCGTCGAACCACCCCATGACGGCTCACTGAATATTGGCTCTCTCAAAGGAACTTCTCAATATGAATAATCTGCACCGCGAGCTTGCTCCCATTTCCAGCGCGGCCTGGTCGCAAATCGAAGAAGAAGTGGCGCGCACCTTCAGGCGCTCCGTTGCCGGCCGGCGTGTGGTCGACGTCAAGGGGCCTGGCGGTCTCGAGCTGGCAGCCGTAGGGACAGGGCACAAACGTACGATCGCTGCGCCGCAAAAGGGCGTCGACGCGCGATTGCGCGAAGTGAAAACGCTTGTCGAGCTGACCATACCGTTCGAGCTGCAGCGCGATGCGATCGACGACGTCGAGCGCGGCGCCAATGATTCCGACTGGCAACCGGCCAAGGATGCGGCCAAGGAACTCGCCTATGCGGAGGACCGGGCGATTCTCGATGGCTACAAGGCGGCCGGCATTGTCGGGATTCGCGAAGGTTCGTCAAATACGCCGCTGGCGCTGCCGAGCGCTGTCGGCGACTACCCTGTCGCGATCGGCAAGGCACTCGAACAGCTGCGGCTGGCCGGTGTGGACGGCCCTTATTCCGTCCTGCTCGGCGCCGATGCCTATACGGCGCTCGGCGGGGGAAGCGACGAGGGCTACCCGGTCATCGGGCACATCAAACGCATTCTCAACGGCGAGATCATCTGGGCGCCGGCGATCAACGGGGGTAGCGTAGTGTCCACGCGCGGCGGGGATTTTGAATTGCATCTCGGTCAGGACCTGTCGATTGGATACCAGAGCCATACTGACAAAATCGTGCGCCTTTATTTGCGCGAAACCTTGACGTTCCTGATGTTGACGAGCGAGGCTTCGGTATCGGTAATGGCGTCGCGATGAGCGCCGAAATGTAAAGGTTGGGCCGAGTCCTCCGACTTCGACAAAGCCTGCGCGTTGCGGTCAGTTTGCCGGCGCTCTTACATGCATGCTCAAGATTTCATTGAGGGGTACTGTATGCAGTCTAGAATCGATTCCAATCTTGGCATTGCTGGAGAGCCCGATGAGTGGGTGCATTCGGCCTGTGTCTTGTGCTCCAATGGATGTGGTCTTGACATTGCCGTCAAGGATGGCCGCATTGCGGGGGTTCGTGGATCTGCCCATCATCCTGTGAATTTCGGCCACCTGGGGCCCAAGGGTTTGCATAGTTGGGTCGCCAATAATTCAAAGCGCCGCGGCACGACACCGATGATTCGCCGCAAAAAGGGTGAGCCGCTACAGCCGGCAAGCTGGCCTGAAGCCATGGATTTTTTCATCGAACGCTTCACGGATGCGTGGAAGCAGGGGCATCAGAACCTGGGTTGCTACAACTCGGGGCAGCTCACTCTCGAGGAGCTCTACACTCTGGGCAAGCTTTGGCGCGGCGGCCTGCGTTCGTCCAACATCGACGGCAATACGCGCCTGTGCACGGCAACTTCCGCGACAGGGCTCATGGCGAATTTCGGAACGGACGGCCCGGTTGCTTCCTACGTCGATATAGACCAGGCGGACTTGCTGTGCCTATATGGCCATAATGTGGCCGAGGCGCAGACCGTATTGTGGGAGCGCATGCTGGCCGCGAAGCGGAAAAACGGTGGCCGGATCATCGTGGCCGATCCTCGCAAAACCCCGAGCGTGCGTCAGGGAGCGGACCTGCATCTGCAATTGCGTGTCGGGACCAACGTGGCCTTGATGAATGGGATTGTTCATCTACTGATCGAGCGCGGCTGGGTGGATCGCGAATTCGTCGCGCAGCACACAGTCGGCTTCGCCGAACTTGAAACAGTGGTTCGCGAATATCCACCGGAGCGCGTGGCCGACATCTGCGGCATCGGCACAGAGGACTTGCAGACGGCAGCCGAATGGATCGGAACCACGCCGCGCATGGTCTCGACCGTGTTGCAGGGCTTTTACCAGAGCGTCGAGGCAACCGCCTCGTCGTCCATGGTGAATACGGTGCATTTGCTTACCGGCGCCATTGGCAGGCCTGGCGCTGGCCCGCTATTGATGGCGGGACAGCCTTCGGCAATGTGCAATCGCGAGACAGGGGCGGGCGGCTCTTATCCGGCCTATCGAAACCCTCATAGCCGCGCCCAGATGATGGATTTGTGCGAGCACTGGAATCTCGACTCCGACACATTCCGTCCCGAAATGCCCAAGGATATCCTGTCGATGATGGAGATGGCCGAACGCGGCGAAATCGAGTTCATGTGGGTAGTCGGTACTAACCCGCTGGTCAGCCTGCCCGATCAGAACCGGACGGAACGCATCCTCAGAAAGCTGTTCCTGGTAGTGCAGGACCCATTCATCGACGCTGAAACCGTCGATCTGGCGGATATTTATTTTCCGGCGGCGATGTGGGGCGAAAAAGCCGGTTGCATCACGAACGCGGATCGCAGCGTCAATCTTCTTTTGAAAGCGGTCGAGCCGCCCGGACAGGCCCGCAGCGATTTTGAAATTTTCGCGGAAGTGGCAAACAGCCTGGGCTTCAAAGATCGCGATGGTGCTCCCTTGATCTCCTTTGCGGGGCCGCGGGATGCCTTCGAGGAATGGCGCAAGGTGTCCAAGGGCAGGCCATGCGATTACTCTGGCATGACCTACGAATTGATCCTGGAAATGGGAGCGGTGCGTTGGCCGTGCAACGAGCAGCATCCCCGCGGTTCCGAACGGCTTTATGGAGATCTGAAATTCTGGACCGGCATCGACGAGTGCGAAAGCTACGGCGTTGATTTCCTGACCGGCAATGTGACGAGCCGTGCCGGCTACGAACGAATCGACCCCAAGGGCAAGGCATTTCTCAGGCCCGTACACTGGCGGCGGCATCCGAACCCGACCTCGGAGGAATATCCGTTTATATTGAATACCGGCCGTGTCGTGTATCACTTCCACACCCGAACGAAGACCGCACGCTCCTCGGTGCTCAATCAACGGGCACCGCACCCCTATGTCGAAATTCATCCGACCGATGCGGCCCGCCTGCGGATCGGGCTCGGGGATATGGTCGAGATCACGTCGCCTAACGGTCGCTGGGAAGGGGTGGCAATGGTGGTGGATACGGTTCGTCCCGGAGAAGTGTTCGTTCCCTTCCATTATGGCCAGGGCGCACAGTCGGCCAATCAGCACACTTGGTATGCGCGCGACCCTGTCAGCCATCAGCCGCAGCTGAAATCCTCGCCGGCCGCCGTCAGGCGGATTAGTTTCGGGCAGCCGCAGTCATGGCTGCTGGCGCGCCTTGCGGAACTCAATGGCGAGATTATCGAGCCGTTTGCCGCCACGCACTGTATATAGATCAAAGAGGAACGTTCGAGTCATCAGTTCTTTGCAAGAGTTTGATGTGACGATTAATACCTACAAGCCGAAACTCTTGTGGCATGAAGTTGGCAGCTCGAACGAGGAAGCAAAATGAAGTATTTGAATTATCCCGTAGAAAGGTCGGTGGTCATTGTTACCGGTGGCACTCGAGGTATTGGAAAGGAGATCGTCAAGCAGTTGGCGGAAGAAGGGTATGCCATCTTGTTCACTCATTCGAATTCCGATCAGGACGCGCGAAATCTGGAAATAGAGCTCGCAGGCCTGGGCTCAAAATGCCGCGCCCTGCGTATTGATGTATCCTCGGACCAAGCCGCCTCGAAAATTTTCGAGGCGGCGGAAACGCTGGGTGTCGTTACGGGCCTGGTCAACAATGCCGGTATTACCGGCCCGCTCGGAAAGCTGTCGAAACTGACCGATTCTGCGCTGCAAAGCGTGATTGCCGTGAATCTCTCCGCTCCCATCCGCCTTTGCCGGGAGGCCGCCCAACGCTGGGCAGGGCGTGATTTCAGGTCAACTATCATCAATATTTCATCTGTTGCCGCGCGGTCGGGGTCCCCCGACGAATACGTGGCCTATGCTGCCACAAAAGGGGCAATAGAGACTTTGAGCATAGGCCTTGCAAAAGAGTTGGCATGCCACGGAATCTACGTTAATGCCGTTTCACCGGGAACTATCGATACCACTATTCACGCCCGCGCGGGCGAGCCGGACAGGGCTCAACGCGTGGCTGATCGCGTTCCTCTCAGGCGGCCTGGCGAATCGCATGAGGTCGCCCAGGCTGTCGTTTGGCTGATATCAAACGAGGCGTCGTATATAACGGGTACCGTCTTGTGCGTCGCAGGTGGCTTGTAAGCCAACCTCAAGCCGCCGACTCTGGTCGATTCGAACCTAAGCCCGGCATGGATTGCGTGCCGGCCCGGGCCGCGGCGTGGTTGACGTGAAGTTGTCAATGAAGTCATGGAAATAATCATTTCCAAATAAAGCAGTGCCAATGCGGATGGATTTCTCTTCGCGATGCCTGTAAAACATCACGAGCCACAGGAATCGGTATTGGCCATCCGCATTGTGTCGGCGGACAATTGCCAAACACATAATCCGACTTCAAGACATTGGCTTAAACGGCGGTCGTTTGCACCAGCACTTCAATTAAAGCTGCATGGCACAACAGTCACCGGAAACACCCCTTGGCTTCCACACAGGACGATAATCATGAAAACAAGAGACACGTCGCCGCACTTCCAGCAGGTTGCCGCCGCAGTCATTGGCAATGCGCTGGAATGGTATGACTTCATCGTATTCGGCTTTATGACGGGCATTATTTCGTCCGTGTTCTTTCCCGTAGAGAACGCTTATGCAGGGCTGCTTCTTACGACCGCAAGTTTCGGCGTGGGTTTTGTGATGCGGCCCATAGGCGGTATCTTCATCGGCATCTATGCCGATCGAAAAGGCCGGAAAGCGGCGCTGCAGTTCATCATCGCACTGATGGCCATGGCCACAGCGCTTCTTGCATTCGCGCCGTCTTATGCGGTGATCGGTGTTGCGAGTTCGCTGGTGATTGTGATTGCACGCATGTTGCAGGGCCTTGCAACGGGCGGTGAATTCGCCAGCTCTACGGCACTGTTGATGGAAATCGCCCCACCTGGCCGGCGCGGTCTGTATGGTTCGTGGCAGATGGTCGGGCAAGGGCTTTCGCTGCTTGCCGGCGCGCTGATCAGTACGGCCATCACGCACTTGCTGTCCCATGAGCAGCTGTACGCCTGGGGATGGCGAATACCGTTTGCTGTAGGCCTGCTGATCGCCCCTGTGGGTTTTTGGATACGCAGGCATCTACAAGAGCCCACCACGACTGGCGTCGCCACGGCCGGCGATGAGCTCAGGCTATCGTTTGCACAGGCCTTGCAGCAGCACGGCCGCGCCATGCTCGCGAGCATGCTGCTTACCGCATCGGGAACGATCGCGTTCTATGTGCTGGTCATTTATATGCCGACGTTCGCCAGCGGCCACCTGGGCATCGCACTCGACGATGCCTTCGGATCCCAGTGTCTCGCAATTGTGGTGATGACGGCGATTATTCCCATCTTCGGCGCGCTGTCGGACCGGATTGGCCGGCGCCTGCTGATGCAGGCACCTCTTGTCTGCTATTTGGTATTGCTGATACCGCTTTTCGAGTGGCTGCTGGCCTCGCCAAGTGTGTTCAGACTGATGGTTGCACAAATTGCATTGTGCGGCGTACTCGGGATGTTCCTCGGCCCCTACGCCTGCGCCATTGCCGAGCAATTCTCGGCCAGAGTCCGCTCTACGGGCATGGCAATCAGCTACAACATTGCCGTGATGGTGTTTGGCGGGTTTGCGCAGTTTTTCGTAACATTGCTGATCCATACGACGGGTTCGCTGCTGACGCCGGCCTTTTATCTTACTTTTGGCGCGGTACTCGGCATAGCGGGCAGTTTCCTGCTTGTCGAGGGCACGCAAGGCCATGTGCTGTCAACCGCCAGGCCCGCCGCGGCTAATCTGCGGTAGGCCGCAACCGGCCGGGCGAAGGGTATCGCGGCGGCGGGTGTTACAGTATTCCCGTCTGCACGATACTGTCCACGCCACCTCACGCCCATCAAGGCCTATGGAACTTCGCCATCTTCGCTATTTCATCGCTGTGGCCGAAAGCCGGAGTTTTCGCGTTGCTTCCGAGCGGATTCACGTAACACAGCCGGCAATCACTCGACAGATCCGGGATCTGGAAACCGAGATTGGCGTCACACTGTTCCAACGCACGAGCGTGGGTGTGGTGCTCACGCCGGCGGGCGAATTGTTCCTGCGAGAAACCCACACAGTGTTCTCGCTGCTTGGCGCTGCGACACGTTCCGCGCGACGAGTGGCAGCGGGGTTGGAAGGCAGTCTGCGCATCGGATTCATCGAGAACAGCAGCTGGGATGGCCTGGTGCCCGATGCGTTTGCGCGCTACCAAAGCGAGTCCCCTGGTATACATCTTGAGTTGCTGCCGATGAACTCGCCTGAGCAAATGGAGTCGCTCGTTGCGGGCCATATTGACGGCGCGTTCGTCTATATGCTGGATCCGCTGCCCGCCGGAATTCTCAGCATTCCCCTTGGCCGCAGAGGCGTTCTTCTGGCTGTGCCCAGGCAGTGGGGCTGGCCTCACGACCACGCGGTCTGCGTGAACCAACTCAACGGCAAACCTATCGTAGCCTTTCCCCGCCACACCTATCCCGCGTATTATGACTATCTGCTTGAAGCCTGCAACCTGGCCGGGCTTACACTCGACGTCGTGCAGGAAGTCAGCACCGAGGCAGCCATCCTGTCTCTCGTCTCGGCCGGCATAGGCGCGGCAATTGTGAATGACGGCAACCGAAGCCGGCCACTCGCACGCGTGCGGTTCCTGGAGTTTGCCGACCTGCCGCTGTCGATCCCGCTGGCATTCGCCTATCGGGAGGGGAATCCGGATCCTGCACTGGCGCATTTCATCGCCATGCTGAAGTCCCTGCTTGACGAGGCTGCCGCGGGGTAAATCTGCCGGTGGCGTGTTCATCGGCCACCGTGGGGGCGATGCTTCGCAAGCATCATCCCGTACAGTAATCGGCATTGGATCGAATCGCCCCCACCCCTCATAATTTTGGCAGGACGAAGATGACATGCGCGCCACTGCGCGCATTCAAGGAATCAGGACACTTTGCCGCATGGACACACAAAAATCCCGTATCGCCACGGACATCAACTACGACCGTGATGGCTTTCAAACCGGCACACTGCGCGTGCCGCATTCGGTTGACCGTTCCGGCTATGGCCATATACCCATTCCGGTCGGCGTGCTGAAACAGGGTGATGGCCCAACGATTCTGTTGACGGGGGGCAATCACGGAGACGAGTACGAAGGCCCCATCGCGCTGATGAAGCTATTGCAGCGCCTGCCGGAATCCACCATCAACGGGCGCATCATCGTGGTGCCTGGCCTGAATTTTCCCGCATTCCTTGCGGGAAAACGGACGTCGCCAATAGATCGCGCGAACATGAACCGTGTCTTCCCCGGCAAGCGGGACGGCACAATCACTGAAATGATTGCCCACTACGTAGATACAGAGCTGTTTCCCCGCGCGGATGTGGTCTTCGATATCCACGCGGGAGGGCAGTCGTTCAATCATATGCCCATGCTGTTGCTTTACCCGCCTGAAGGCGATGAGCGGCGAGCCGACTATCTTCGCCTCGTCAAGTCATTCGCGGCACCGCACGCGATGGTGATGGACCTGCTGGGCGAGGACCGCACCTATGGCGCGGCCGTCGAACGCCAAGGAAAGCTCTTCCTGTGCGGCGAATTCGGCGGGTATGGAACGTGCAATCCTGACTGCCTCTCTATCGTCGAGGAAGGCTTGGTCCGCCTGCTGGATGCCTTGGCTGTCATGCCCGATGAAGCCGTTCCTGTTCCACGCTTCGATACGCGTTATCTGCGCGTGAACGGGCAGAAACATTATGTGTTTTCGCCGGTGGCCGGCGTGTTCGAGCCCATGGTCAGGCTCGGTGATTGCGTCGCCAAGGGGCAACTGGCAGGTCAAGTCTTCAATCCTCATACACCATGGGCCGCGCCAGTGGCACTTAGATTTGCCGAAGCCGGCCTCGCCGTGTGCATGCGTTCGCTGGCTGGAGTCCAGGCCGGCGACTGCCTCGCACTGATCGCCTCAGATACCATACTGGCCTGAACCATGAACGACACACCTGCAATCTATCGCGTTGGTAACGCGACCATCACGAAAGTCATTGAAAAACAGTTTTCATTGAAAGCCGCCGTGCTCTTCCCGGATTTCGACCCCGCCGTGATCGACGAGCATGGTTCATGGCTCGCGGGCGCTCACCTGGACGCTACCCAGCAGGGCTTCATTCTAAGCATACACACTTGGGTTGTACGCAGCGGCGGCCAAACCATTCTGGTCGATACGGCTTGCGGGAACCACAAGGAGCGCCTGTTCAGCCCGATCTTTCACCAGTTGAACACACCCTACATCGAGCGTCTTGCGCAAGCCGGCGTAAAACCCGAAGACGTGGATATTGTCCTGCTCACCCACCTGCACGTCGATCACGTGGGCTGGAACACCTCCTTGCGGGATGGCCTATGGGTTCCCACATTCCCGAATGCGCGCTACGTGCTGGCCACCGTCGAGCGTGAATTCTTCGATACGCCGGCCGGAGAATCTCGCCGCATGGTGTTCGAAGACAGCGTACTGCCAGTGATCGAGGCGGGGTTGACAGATGAAATAGGCCCCCAAGGTGGTGAATATTTACCCGGCATCCATTTCCACCCCACGCCAGGACACAGTGTCGGGCACATGTCCATAGAATTCGAGTCGGCGGGTGAGCGCGCGCTCTTTACCGGCGACGTATGGCATCATCCGATTCAGGCGTACCGTCCACATTGGAGTTCAATGTTCTGTGCCGACCGGAGCGGTGCCGAGCGATCGCGCCGCTGGGTGCTGAATCGTGCCGCCGACACGGGTGCCATGTTATTTACCCCGCATTTCGCCGGAACGTCGGCGGGTACGGCATTGCGCGACGGCGAATGCTTTGCATGGCGGTTCTCGTAAATCACTGGCCCTTGATGCCGGCCTTTCGAATCACGTCGCCCCACTTGTCCATTTCGGCATAGATGAACTTGCGGAATTCGGCAGCGTTACCTCGATGTGCTTCCATTCCTTGCGCCAGCAGCCTCTGCGTTATTTTCGGATCCTGCAATGCGCGGTTGATCTCCGAGTCCAGGCGGTCGACGATGGTGTTGGGCACAGCGGCGGGCGCCATGAATCCGTACCAGCCGGATGCGACCACGTTGGGAAGGCCTTGCTCGCGCAATGTCAGGGCTTGCGGGTAGATTTCGCTGCGTGAGACTGATGCGACGCCAAGGGCTCGAAGTTTCCCGCTTTGAATATGCGGCAGCGCCGCCGTGATTGCGGTGAGCGTGGCGTCGAGACGGCCGCCGGCCAAAAGATCCGTGTACGCCGCGACATCGCCGCGGTACTGGACCACCAGGCCTTTCACATCCGCATCCCGTAACAATAGTTCTGCAGCCAAATGGGGCAGCGAGCCGTAGCCTGGCGAGCCGAAGGTCAGGCCATTGGGCTGCGACTTGCCGTAGGCGATCAACTCCTGCGCCGTCTTTACCGGCGTTTTTGCATTGACGACGAGGAAAAGCGGAACTGTAATTGCCATGGCCACAGGCTGAAGGTCCTTCCTGGGGTCATAGCTCAGCTTGCCGTACAGCGCTTCCAGCGTTGAATAGGGTGCCGCGGCGTAGAGGAGGGTGTAGCCGTCGGCGGGCGCGTGCGCCACAAAGTTGTTGCCTACACGGGTACCGGCGCCAGTCTTGTTCTCGACAATGAACGGCTGCCCTAGCCGGTGCCCCAGATAATCCGCGAAAAGCCGCGCGGAGATGTCGTTGGGCCCTCCCGCTCCGTATGGAGAAACAATCTTCACGGGGCTGGATGGCCAGTCGCCTTGCGCAAAGGTACGTGGCACAACACCGCTGCAGAGGCCTGCAGCGGCCGCGCGCAACAGCGTCCGTCGATTCATATTCATGTGTTGTCTCCTGATCGTTCGAATAAGAAGTCCGGCGCGGCATCCAGACGAGAAGGGCCGACGCACACTTCGAAATGCGATAATAGATTCGGCACTCTATTCGGACAAGCTTGAATTTCTTTATCACTTAAAGGTTAAAGTTATAAATCGATCTCCGGCCGCAGACATGCAAAGGACACTCCATGGCACTTGAAGTAACACTGAGGCAATTGCGCGCATTCGTGGCTGTGCTCGAAGGCGGAAGCTTTTCGGAAGCGGCGGACACTATGCATTTGTCGCAGGCAGCGCTTAGTGGCCTCGTCAAGGAACTGGAAAGCCGCTTGGGCGTACGCTTGCTGGATCGCAACACGCGCAGCGTAAATGCGTCTGTGGTCGGCGCGGCCTTCGAGCCTATGGTGCGCCGCGTGCTCGCCAATCTTGATGAAGCACTGGAAAGTGTGACCAACCTCAAGGAGTTGCGCCGTGGGCTGGTACGTGTGGCCGCGCCGGAAACACTGTCCTGCACACTACTGCCTGAACTGATCGCCGGTTACGGGGAGCGCCATCCTGGCGTCGATGTCCGGTTCGACGATGTGCCTATTGAACAAGTACTTTCGAGTCTGCACAGCGGCAGCGCGGACATCGGCTTCGGCCCGGCGGGCGTGCTGGTGGACGATGCCCTGGAGGCCCACACGTTCCGGATCGATCCGCTCTGGATTGCACTGCGCCAGGACGACCCACTCGCTGCCGGCGAATCGGTGAGCTGGAAGGCTCTGCGCGAGCGGCCTCTGATCAACTACATGCCCAACCTTGCTATCAATGTCCTGAGCCATGTGCCGTATCGTCACCATCCCAAGGAGATAGTGCCGGTGCATCGTGTCAACACAGCCCTTTCCCTGCTGCGAGTGAGGCCGGGCTGCGTGATCTGCCCCTCGATGGCACGGTCGCTCGTGGAGGGTTTCGGCCTGGCCTTCCGGCCCTTGTGCCAACCGACAGTCACCTGGCGCATTGCAATCTTCGCCCGGAGCCGATCGTCCCTCTCTCCCGCGGTGGAGAGCTTTCTGGATTTCACGCTCGAAGCCGCGACAAGCTGGGATAGCGGCTGCCTGCTCCGTTCCCGCTAGCCGGGCCGTGTGCAGTTCGAATAGGAAGCGGCATTTTCAATAAATAAGATGAGCTTATAGAATCATCGAAATTCTCGTCTTGTCTTATAAAATGCGGCCGGTTATCTTAGGCAGCCAAGCCTCGGGTGTCCGCGTGTTGCAGATGCCGGCAGCATCCCGCTGGGGCATTTCTCGAACCCTCGCCAAGCAGCTCATGACCTTGCCAGATCTCGACTCTTTTTTGTCACCCTGTTCCATCGCCGTCGTCGGCGCTTCGTCCATTGCCAGCAAGATCGGCGCCGTGCCTGTGCGATACCTGGTTGAACAGGGCTACCTCGGCGAGATATATCCGATCAATTCCCGGGCCGATGAAATCGAGGGCCGGCGCGCCTTCGCTTCGTTGCGAGCGGTGGGCCGGCCGATCGATCTGGCAATTTTCGCGATCCCTGCCTCCAGCGCCGAGGCCGCGCTGGATGATGCGATCGGGGCAGGTGTGGGGAACATTGTCATGTTCTCTGCCGGATTCGCGGAAATGGGAAAGAAGGGCGAGGCCGCGCAACGCGAGTTTGCGGACCGTGCGCGCGCAGCCGGCATCCGGGTGCTGGGGCCGAACTGCCTGGGCTTCATGAACGTCGCCCGGTCGGTTTATGCAACGTTCTCTCCAGTGGTATCGACGGGGCTGGCCAAGCCCGGCAAAGTCGGCATTGTCAGCCAGAGCGGGGCGTTCGGAGCTTATGCATACGCCATGGCACGCCAACGCGATGTCGGCCTCTCCATGTGGGTGACTACCGGCAACGAGTCGGACATTGGGGTGGCCGATTGCATCGCGTGGATGGCGCGCGATCCGGCTACGCAGGTCATCATGGCCTACCTGGAGGGATGTCGGGACGGCGATAAGCTGAGGCAGGCCCTGGACTTGGCGCGTGCCGTGGGTAAACCCGTGGTGGTTGTGAAGGTGGGCCGGACCGCGCTCGGCGCCATGACAGCCGCTTCGCATACCGCGGCATTGGCGGGCGACGACGCAGCCTACGAGGCGCTCTTTCGTCAGCATGGGGCCTGGCGGGCGCGCACGATAGAAGAGTTTTTCGATATAGCCCATTGCCTGGCCGTTTCCGGCTTACCGACCAATACGCGGGTCGGCCTGCTGACCGTCTCTGGCGGGGTCGGGGCCATGATGGCGGACGATGCGGCCGAGGCGGGGCTCGACGTCGCCACGCTGCCACCCGCCGCGCAAGATCTCATCCGAGCCCGCGTGCCGCTTGCCGCCACCAACAACCCCGTTGACGTAACAGGCCAGGTAACGGCCGAACCCGGCCTGCTCGAAGCGGCTGCCCGCGTGATGCTGGGCGATGCCGGCCATGGCAGTCTGCTCATTTTCCTTGCCGCGTTTGGCAGCACACGCGCCATGCAGCACATTCAGCAAAAGTTGGCGGAGGACTTGCGGCGCGATTTTCCGGGGCGATTGGTGATGTTCAGCACGCTGGCCGACGCCACACAGCAGCGAGCGCTCGAGGCATTGGGATGCCTGTGCTTTCCTGACCCGGCCCGGGCGATCCGTGTCCTGGCTGCCATGGGTTTCTTCCACATGCAATTTCAACGGCCAGCGTCGGTGCCGAGTCCGGCCCGAGCGGCTGTTGCCCTGCGTCCCGGCCCGTATAACGAGGCCGATGCGATGGAACTGCTGCGTGATTTTGGAATACCCACCGTACCCATCCGTCACGCACAGTCCCGGGACGATGCGATTACCCATGCGTGCGCGATCGGCTTTCCGGTAGCGATGAAGGTGCTCTCTGCCAATATCATGCACAAGAGCGATGTTGGCGGCGTTGCCCTGAATATCCGCGATGTGGGCGAGGCCGGTGCCGCCCATGATCGAATCATGGCTGCGGTAGGCGCGGCGCAGCCCGCCGCGCATGTGGAGGGTGTGCTGGTTGCGCCTATGATTCGAGGCGGCATAGAGTGCATTCTCGGCGTGCGCCGGGACCCGGTCTTGGGCCCTGTAGTGATGCTCGGCACGGGTGGCGTGAATGTCGAGTTGCTGGGCGATGTGGCTTTCCGTCTCGCGCCGGTGGACCATCGGCAGGCGCGCGAAATGATCGGGGAGCTGAAGACGGCCCCGCTATTTTCCGGCTTTCGCGGAGCACCGCCCGCGGATGTGGCAGCTCTGGCCGATGCCATCGTGCAGGTCTCACATTTTGCGCTCTCGGCCGGCAGTGCGCTGGACTCGGTGGAACTCAACCCATTTGTTGTGCTGCCCGAGGGCCAGGGTGCGCTCGCCCTGGATGCGGTTCTGCAGACTTGTGCCTTGCCGCCCGTGTCTTCAGCCACCCGGCTAACGGTGATTGCCACCTTGCCGCTTTTCGAGATGGCGCGCATGCGTGCCTCGAACACTCCCCGCAAGCATGCCATTCAGGGCTTTGCCGGCGACAGCCCCGCATCAAGAATGCGCTGGGTGAACCAGTTCACGCATACTCGGCGATTGCGAAGCCCGCACGACAGGGAAGTCGTCACGCCGAACAATGACACGCTCTTCACGAACGCCTGGCTTGATCTTTCGGCGGGTCCGCTGGTCATCGATGTGCCGGAGATGGGTCAGCGATACTGGGTGCTTGGCTTTCTTGATGCCTGGACAAATCCATGGGCCTATGCCGGACGGCGGACCACCGGGGGCGATGCGCAACGTCTGTTTGTCCATGGGCCGGGCTGGACTGGGGATGTACCGGCCGGGATGCACCGCATAAGCGCTCCGAGCGACGATGTGTGGATCATTGGCCGCATCCTGGTGGACGCAAACCCCGCGGACCTTGCCAAAGTCCATGCTCTGCAGGATCGCTTTGCAATTCGCCGGCTCGATGCCGCCTCGGCGTTGTCGCGCATCGACAGCTTGCTTGAAGACCACGGCACCGGTGTGCCGGATGCTCATGAATACCTGCGTGTGCTGGAATCGATGCTGGCCCGCAATCCGTCGCCCGTTCCGCTGCCGGAATGGCCGCCGGCATTGGAGGAACTCCAAAACGCTTTGACCAATGTTTACACAGAACTGCGTGAGGTCGCGCAGCCTTCGAAGTTGGGTGGAGGCTGGACGACCGCCGTCGCCGTGCGAACCAGTTTCGGAGACGATATCGTGACGCGGGCGCGCGTGGCGCGCAACTGGATCGGAACACTGGGCATCGACGAGGCGATGTACATCATGGCTGAGGTGGATGCGGAAGGCGATGCACTCACCGGCGCGCGGCGCTATGTGCTGCGCTTTCCGCCTGGCGCCGGGCCGCAGGTGGGGGCATTTTGGTCGATTACCCTTTATCGCCGCAGCGATTGCCTGCTCGTGGCCAATCCTATCGGCCGGCACTCTATCGGCGACAGGACGCACGGTTTGCAGCACGATGCGGATGGCAGCCTGGGCATCTCGATCCAGGCTGACGATCCGGGGCCGGGAAAAAATTGGCTTCCTTCGCCAGCCGGAGAAGGGTTCTACCTGACCTTGCGGCTTTACCAGCCACAACGCGAGCACCTTGAAGGCACTTTCAATTATCCCCCGTTGCGGCGGGTGGGATGAAGCTGGAGAACACCGTGATGGAAAAGGACGTTCACGTCGTTTCCGCTCAGCCGCCTTCGAGCGGGTCTGGTCGGTTCAGGGAACAGGAAGGGAAATTATGTCAAAGCGATTGAAGGGCAGGGTGGCTATCGTGACCGGCGCCGGCGGCGGACTCGGGCGTACTCACGCATTGGAGCTCGCACGCCATGGTGCGCGAGTGCTTGTCAATGACTTGGGCGGCTCGGCGCAGGCCGTGGCCGACGAGGTATGCGAGGCGGGCGGTGAAGCCATCGCGTATGTTGGCAACGTGACGCGGTATGACGAGATGGAGGCCATGGCCGCCCAGGCTATCTCGAAATTCGGGCGTATCGACATTCTGGTGAACAATGCGGGCATACTCCGCGACCGGACGTTCTCCAAAATGACGCTCGATGAGTTTCGCCTGGTGTTGGACGTGCATGTCATGGGATCGGTGAATGCCACCAAGGCGGTCTGGCCCCGGATGCAGTCGCAAAACTATGGGCGCATCGTGATGACAAGCTCATCATCGGGCCTGTATGGAAACTTTGGGCAGTCGAACTACGGCGCCGCCAAGATGGCCTTGGTCGGCCTGATGCAGACTTTGTCGCTGGAAGGGGCCAGGCACAATGTGCGTGTGAATTGCCTGGCGCCGAGTGCTGTGACTGCGATGACTGCAGGCTTGCTGTCGCCGGAAGCGGCGGCGGTACTGACCCCGGAACGAGTCAGCCCGGGCTTGATCGCGTTGGTGGGCGATGATGCGCCCACGCGAATGATTCTTTTGGCCGGCGGTGGAAGTTTTGAATGTGCCCACGTCACGATGACACGCGGGATTCATATTGGCGACACGGACAGTCCCGCAGAGGCGCTGTCCGACCGAATGGCTCAAGTCCAGGCGCAAGCCGATCAGTTCATTCCGGCTTCAGGATGGGACCAGTCGCAACATGAGGTGGCGAAGGCTTTGGCCAAATCCGTCTGAATATTCCTCTGCGCCATTGAGTGGTCAATTCTGCAATCGGATAAATCAGTTTATATGTGAGGATGCTGGCGATGCCAGTGAGTCCTCTGTTGAAACTGATGCCCCAGGCGCAGCAGAGATCCCTCGGCGAACGGCCTGCCCACAAGCTGAATGCCGTTCGGCAGCCCGTTCGTGGTGAAGCCGGCGGGCAATGCCAGTGCCGGCAGTCCAAGGTAGTTGATGCCGCGCGTCCAATAGGAAAAATTGCCGAAGCGCGCCTCGATGTCGCTTTCGCTGCCGGTCGTGGTTTCCTTGATAGTGGGCACAGCACAGGGCAGCGTCGGCAATAGCAGGGCGTGCCCGTCACCCAGGTAGTTGGCCAGGAAGCGTGCCTGATACTGTCTGCGCAGGCGTAAGGCATCGACATATCGTGTCGCCGGGTACAACAAGCCGCGCTGGATGCGGCGTCGCACCTGGGTGCCATAAGCGTCGGAACGACTGGCCAGCCATTCGCCGTGGATCGATGCCGCTTCGACGCCGAGCACCAGCGTTGCCAGCGCGCCGGCTTCGGAAAGATCCGGCAAGGCCACGCGCCGCAGGGTTGCCCCGGCGCTGGCAAGATCGTTTGCCGCCTGTTCCACCAAAGCCCGCATCTCATCGGTCAGCGGTGCATCGGCGGGAAACTGCGGCACCATGATTACGTCGGCCCGAGTCAGGGGCCGATCGAGTCCGGCTTCATAATCGCGCTGCCGAGTGGCCAGGCAAGCCGGGTCGTTGGCATCCGGGCCGGACACCGCACTGAGCAGGCGGGCGCAGTCTTGCGCGGTCTGTGCAAGAAAGCCAACGCAGTCCAGGCTTGGCGACAAGGGCATGACGCCGTACGTCGATACGGCGTGCTGAGTGGGCTTGATACCCGTGACGCCGCAGGCCGCCGCTGGAATTCGCACCGAACCGCCGGTATCCGAGCCCAACGCGCCAAACACAAGGCGCGCGGCCACCGCGGCACCGCTGCCGCTGGAAGAACCGCCAGTCACGTGGTCCCGGGACCACGGATTCTGCCCATGACCCAGATGCGCGTTGAACCCCGTTGGGCTCATGGCGAACTCCGCCATGTGCAAGGCGCCGAGGTCCACGGCTCCGGCGTTCGCCAGACGCTGGATCACTGTGGCGGTATGGTCGGGGCGGAATCCGCCGAGGATCCGGCTGCCGCATTCGGCCAGCTCGCCTTCATGGAAGAACATGTCCTTGTGGGCCAGCGGCACGCCATGAAGGGCGCCGCACTGGGCGCCGCCATGTTTCTTTTGATCGAGTTGGGCTGCCTGCTCCAAAGTCTGTTCGCGTCTCGTGCGAACGAAGCCGTTGAAGCCAGTCATGGACGCTTCGACGCTTGTCAAACAGGCGCTTGCAAGCGCGTGCGCCGAACCATCGCGCTGGAGTTGCTCGGTCGCCTCGCAGAGCGATACCGCACTGGGCAGCGATGTTTTGATGTCAGCACTCATCGGCTTGCTCCGCGCGACGCATCGCACAAATGAAGTCGTCCTGTGTTTGCCACGTAAGCTGATGTGCGGCTTGCGATACGGCCTTTGTGACTTTCAATGCACCTGCCACGAGGTCGGCGGCGTCCGCCGGCACCAGCGGCGCGGCGCCAAAACTGGCTACCCATTGCTGTGAGGCATCCAGCAGGTCGGCACGGCCGCTTTGTTGATTCTCGGTGTCCATCGGTTTCTCCAGTTGGAAAGTATTTGCGGATCGTCCATGCCGTATCCACGCTTGCCTGGCCGTTTACCCTGGAGATTACCCACCCAGGAAAGAACGGCGCACCTCATCATCGCCCAGAAGCGCCGGCCCAGTACCGGTATGGCTGACCAGCCCCCGCTGGATTACGTAGCCTCTGTCTGCCAGTTCCAGTGCCGAACGGGCATTCTGCTCGATCAGCAGGAAGGTGATGCCGGCTGCCGCCCTGAGCTCGCGCAACTGTTCGAACATATTCCTGGTCAGAATCGGGGACAAGCCGACGGACGGCTCGTCCATGAGAATCATGCGTGGGTTGAGCATGAGCGAGCGGCCGATTTCCAGCGCTCGCCGCTCGCCGCCGGAAAGCGTCCCTGCGTATTGAGTCCGCCGCTCCGCCAATCGAGGGAACAAGTCCAGTATTTCGTTGATCCGTTTTTTCACCAGCGCTTTATCCCGGACGAGATACATGCCGAGTTCGAGGTTCTCGTAGACGCTCATCGATGGGAAAATCGTCGAAAGCTGGGGGACCATAGCTATTCCGGCTCGCAGCAAATCCTGCGGCGCCATCGATGTGACGTTCTGGTGTTCAAACAATACTTCGCCGAGGCGTACATTGATCAGGCCGTAAATCGCCTTGAATACCGTCGACTTGCCGGAGCCGTTTGGCCCCACGATGGCGACAATTTCGCCGCGGCGGACCTCGAGGTCGACTCCATGCAGAATGTCGAAGCCTCCATAGCCGGCGACGACACCCTTGAGGGCGAGCATGACTTCGCCCGGAAGCACTGCGGAACTGTTGGAAGGGTTCGCTTCAAGCGCCGAGGTAAGCAACGATGACCTCCTGATTATGTTGAATCTCTTCCGGTGACCCGTCGGCCAGGAGTTGCCCCTCGTTGAGCACCACGATTCGATCCGCGATCGAGAAGATGAACCCGATATTGTGTTCGACCACGATGAAGGCAACGCTCTCTTCCTGGTTCAGGACCTTGACGTAATGTTTCAGGGACTCGATCAGCGTGGGATTTACCCCCGATGTGGCCTCGTCCAGCATGACCAGGCGCGGCCTGGACATCATGGCCATCACGAGTTCCAGAAGCCGCATCTGGCCCCCTGAAAGATTGCCGGCGTACTCGTGAATCAACTGGGGAAAACCCATGAGTTCGATGAGGTCGGCCGCGCGCTGGCGGGTAGCGGTATCGGCGGGGCACAGCATGCCGCGCAAACCGACCCCTTTCCATTGCCGGCCCATCAGGGCGTTTTCCCAAACGGAGAGTTCGGGAAAGATCCTGACGTTCTGAAAGGTCCGGCCTATGCCGTTTCGGGCGACTTGCATGGCTCGCAGCTTTGTGACGTCGGCGCCATTGAAGATGATCCTCCCCGCGTCCATCGGAATGTCGCGCGAAAGGCAGCCCAGAAGGGTCGACTTGCCCGAGCCATTGGGACCGACCAGGCCAACGATCTCGCCGACGGCAACGTCAAAGTCCACTCCGTGCACAGCGCGGATCCCGCCGAAACTCTTTGTGATGCCTTGTGCCGAGAGCAAGGACGCGTTGTTGTTTTTCGCTCCCGCCTCGCCGGATAAGTTTCGATTAGTCATTGGTGACGATCCTGGTCGGAGCAGGGGAGACTGTGGGATGAGATAGATCGACGTGCGAGGAACCCCTGTGGCGTAGACGCCTGATCAACCGCCCCAGTACGGTTCTCTCACCTCGCTGGATGGTGCCGACAATGCCTTCGGGCATGAACAAAACAAGGACGATCAGGAAGACGCCGAACACCACCAGAAATGAGTTGCCCTGGTTGGCCCAAAGCGTGTCTCGCACAAGGAGGAATACAACGGAACCTATGACCGGGCCCCAGACCGTGCCCAAGCCGCCAAGCGTAGCCATGATCGCCACATTGATGAGGAAGCTATCGCGAAACATGATTCCGGGATCGATGAATGTCACCTCGTAGGCCCAGCATGCGCCGACCGATCCTGTAATGGCGGCCGAGAGGCAAAAGACGGTCAGTTTGAGTACTGTGGTGTTGACACCTCTGGCTTCCGCACCGTATTCGTCATCTTTGATCGCCAATAGAGAGAGGCCGAATTGCGAGCGCCGAAGCCACCATGCCAGCGACACGACCAAGACTGCGCCGATAAAGAACAGGTAATAGAAGAACGTTCGATCTACTTCAGAGGGCAGGATAAGCCCCTGTGCTCCTGCGGTCAGGGGCTTGGCAATCAGGGTCAGTTCCCGAATGGCCAGGAACAGGCCCAGCATGGCGATTGAAAAATACACGCCGCGTAATCGCAACAAGGGGTAGCCGATGATCAAGGCCAGGACTGCGGAGAAGAGGGCCGCCAGCGGTACGGTCGGCGCAAATGGCAGCCCGGCCTTTGCCACCAGAATTCCAGTGACGTAGCCGCCGACTCCGAAGAAAACACCGTGTCCGAAGTCCACATAGCCCGTGAAACCTGAAATGAAGTTCCAGCTGGACGACAGGATGATCCACATGAAGATCGTGCTCATTGTCAGCAGCACACTGTCATTGACTCCGAAGAACGGCACCACGCTCAGGCCCACCACCCCGGCAAGCACCAGAGCCAGCAATCGATAGCGGCCGATGCCTCTGGCACTGGGTCCGGCATCGTGGAGATCAATCGATCTCGCCTTGGCGGCTGGATTGCTCATGCGTTCACCCCGCGCAACTGGAAGATTCCTTTCGGACGAGTAGCCAGGACGATGACAACAAGAATGAAGGCAGCCGCTGTCCCGAGGCCAGTCCCGACATTGGGCACATAGCCGCTCAGCGCTGACTCGATGAGACCGACAAACATGGCGGCTGCCAGGGTTCCCGAGATACGGCCGCGGCCACCGAGAATCACGATGACAAAGGCCTTCAGGGTGAACAGGGGTCCCGAGAAGGGATAAAAGCCCTGGGTAACACTGAAAAGGGCTCCGGCGGCAACGGCGGCAGCGGTACCCACACCAAACGCGGCGCAATAGATGCGTGTGACGTCGATTCCGACAATACGCGCGGCCTCGCGGTTTTCCGCAGTCGCCCGCATCGCCTTGCCCGCCTTGGTGCGATTAAGAAATAGCGACAGCAGGCCGAGCAGGACAATGGCGGCGACGAGCATGACCAGCCTGGCTACCGAGATTCGATATCCCAAAAACTCAAGTATCGAGTTCGAATAGAAGGCGGTGGTCATCCTGGGGGTAGTCGTGAACACCAGTGTCAGCACGCCCTGGATTACGGCGGCCAGTCCAAATGTGATCAGCAGGGGCATCAATTCAGGCCTTTCGAGCACAGGAATGACGAGCAAACGTGAGACAGCCCAGCCGATGACGAATCCCAGGATGATCAGGATCGGCAAAACCGCGAGCACATCAAGGCCGAGATATTCATGAGCCATCCATGCGAGATAGGCGCCGATGACCAGGAATTCACCATGCGCAAGGTTGATCACGCGCATGATGCCGAAGATCATGGACAGTCCCTGGGCCATCAAGGCGTAGAAGCCCCCGAGGATGATGCCGTCAATAACGACTTGAATGAGTGTGTGCAAAGCTTGTCTCCATTCGCACTGCGGTCTGCCGAACTATAGTTCCAGATTTCCCTCAGCGGGCATTCCACGGTTTTAGCGGCTGGATGGGGGCCTCTGCGATGTCCAAAGGAGCGACGACGATCTGGTTGCCTTTTTCATCAAGTTGAATTGTCAGCATCTTGCGGTGGATGTTTGCGCCGGTAAGGCCGCTTGGATCGCCCGGGGCCGTGTAGGAGATCGGTCCGTAGAACGTGTTCGCCTTCAAACCTATGAGTGCCTGGCGCACTTTTTCTGTATCGATGCTGCCAGCCTTTTCAATCGCCAATTGAAGCGATAGCCCCGCCGCTGAAGCGCCGGCCGGCAGGTAGGAGGGGTTTGAACCGTACTTCTTGACGTAGGCATTGAAGTAGTCTTTGGCTGTTCCAAAGTACTTGTCCTTGAGGTTCTCGGTTGGGACCCACTGAGTCGGGGCCATTATGCCCTGTGCGGTGGCCGCGCCAAGCTGCTTGACGAAGGTGGCCTCTGTGGGAGCCTGGATCATAAGAACGTACGTCGGCGCCCAGCCGATGTCGCGCATGGTCCGCGTGGCGAGCAGGCCCATCAGGGTCGTCCCCGCTTCGACGAATGCGTCTGGATGCTTCGCCTGCATCTGGCGCATGGCGCCTGTGATATCCGTTGCATCGGCAGGCACGGTCTGGACGGACACGACCTTTATTCCCATGGCCTCGGCCTGCTTGACCGTGGCATTCTTGATGTCGGTCATGGGCGCGTCATCCGAATGCATCACGGCTATGGTTTTCACACCTTTCGCCTTGAGTGCGTCGAGGCCGCTGGTGGTGTAGCTGCTCGTCAGGCTCAGGGGACTGAAGACATACTTGTTCTTGTGATCGAACACGCTGTTGGCCGCCGCCGCACCCGCGAACATGATCTTCTTGTACTTTGCCGCGATGGCCGACGTTGCGATAGTCAGGCCGGACGAGTACGGGCCAAAGAGGAAATCGACCTTGTCCTCGCTGATCAGGCGTTGAATGAGTTTGATGGCGGTCTCGGGTTCCGACTGATCGTCATAATAGATGATCTGAACCTTGCGCTTGGTGCCGGCTACGTCGATGCCGCCCCGCGCATTGACCTCGTCGGCCCACATTTCATAACCGTGTTTGGTCGAATGGCCCTCGATGGCGAACTTGCCGGTGTCCGATACCGCGGCCCCGATTTTGATGGGGCTGCTTTCGGCGGCGTTCGCGGTTTTTCCGTAGCCGGCCACGAAAAGGGAACTGGCAAGGACGGCTGTGGTAGCAATGCTTAAAAGTCGAATCATGATGTGGCCTTACTGAGGGAGGCTGGGGGAAATGCACAGAGGATAGTGCGGCCCAACAGGTTTGTCGAAGACGAGAGCGGATTGCGGGCGGTCTGTGGCAGGAGCACCTGGATCGGTGGAGATCTGGGTAAGTAATCCAGGGGATGCAAATCGCGGCGGTTTGGTGGTTTCGGTCATGCTGTTCTCTTGGAATTGATATTTATTACATCCGAATGTCCGGACATTATGGGTTTCACAAAATGTCTTGTCAATACTTATTCGCGCTTGCCTTTCGATGTGCTGGACTGATCATGTCTGAGCTTGCTTCGGAGGGTTTTCCGGAACTTGCGTTTTACCGTGATTCCCGTAGTTTTATAGTCAGTACCGTAATAGCGGATCATGGCCGAAACTGGCGTCATTGTTGGCTTTTCGATCAATCTGTCAAGTGATGGTGTGGAGCCTTTCCAGCCTGATGTGGGTGCTCGTAGTGCGTGGAATGGGCGCAGAATTTGAAACCCTAAACTCGTCGAAAAAACGATATAAGTATTGACAAGATATTTTGAGAATCACATAATGTCCGGACATTCGGATGTAATAACATTAACCCCACGAGAACGATATGGCCGAAACGACCGCTCCCACCCGCCACCGCTCCAGCCTTGGGCGCTATCTTGAAGACTTCGTCGTCGGCGATGTCTACGAACACTTTCCCGGCAGAACGATTACCGACACGGATAACATCCAGTTTTCCCTCCTCACCATGAACAACCACCCTATGCACTGCGACCACGCCTTCGCCGCCAAGAGCGAGTTCGGCAAGCCGCTGGTGAACAGCGGCCTCACGCTCGCAATCGTTCTCGGCATGACTGTTGCGGACGTAAGCGGCAAGGCCATCGCGAACCTGGGCTGGACCGACATCAAGCTCACCGCTCCCGTACATCCAGGCGACACTGTGTACGCGGAATCCGAGGTGCTCGAGAAACGCGAATCGAAGTCGCGCCCGACGCAGGGCATTGTTACCGTTCGCACCATCGGCAAGAAGGCCGATGGCGTCGTGTTCATGTCCTTCGTGCGCTCTGTCCTCATTCCCAAGCGAGGCCACGCAGTATCAGCCTGAACAATTAACCGTATATCCCGTGGCGCTCATGCTCATCACCTACATCCCCGCCATCTCACTCGTGCTTGTGTAGCAACCGGAAAGGACCCGCCATGAATGACATGTCAATCCACGCCGATACCGTATCGGAAGCCGTCGCGCAAGATGCGACCATCGCCGCCACACTGGCGGCTTTCGCTGAAAGCCTGCGCCCCGAGGCGATTCCCGCCGCCGTCATCGAACGGGCCAAATACCTTATTCTCGATGCGGTGGGCATAGCGCATGCCTCCACCCGCTACGAGTTCGCACACCGTTCGCTTTCGGCGGCCACCGAGCTATCCGCGGGAATGGGCGACACACCGGTAATTGGCCTGTCAGCGCGGCTGCAGTTGCGCGACGCGATGCTCATGAACGGTATCCTCGTGCATGGCCTCGACTTCGACGATACGCATTCGCAAGGCGTCATCCACTCGACCGCCGCCTGTTTTCCCACCGCGCTTGGCGTGGCGGCCCATGCCGGGCTGGGCGGCCTGGACCTTCTTGCCGCCTATGTGGTGGGCATGGAGGCGGGCACGCGCCTGGGCTCGGTCGCCAAGGGCGGCTTCCACCAGATAGGTTTTCATCCAACGGGGCTGGTGGGCGCGTTCTCCGCCGCGCTCGTCGCCGGCCGTCTGTTCGGTCTTAACGTCCAGCAGCTCTCCATGGCGCAAGGCATCGCACTGAGCACGGGCTCGGGCAGCCTCGAGTTCCTTAACGATGGCGCATGGACCAAGCGCATGCATCCCGGATGGGCCGCGGGCGCCGGCTTCACCGCGGCCTCACTGGCGCGCCACGGTTTTGTAGGCCCCAAGCAGGTCTATGAGGGCCGCTTCGGTCTTTTTGCGAGCCACCTCGGCCAGTACGCCAAGGACATCGACCTTTCGCTCGCCACGGCCGGGCTGGGCGAAGTCTGGGAAACCGCCAAGGTCGCGGTCAAGCCTATCCCCGCCTGCCATTTCACGCATGCCTGCGCCGACGCGGCCGCCATCCTGCGCGACAAGCATGGCCTTAAGGTCGCCGACATTCGTTCGGTGCGCGCGCTCGTGCCGGGGGAAGTCGTGAAGACAGTTTGCGAGCCGGTGGCCACCAAGAAGCGGCCGCAGAACAGCTATGACGCGCAGTTCAGCATTCCCTACATCGTCGCCACGGCGCTTGCCCGCGGCAGTTTCGGCCTGGCGCACCTGGACGGCGAGGCGCTCGCCGATCCGGAAGTGCTGGCTCTCGCGCAGCGGGTCGAGTACGAAGTCGATCCCGACTCTCCGTTTCCGAAGTACTACTCGGGCGAGGTTATCGTAATGACCCACGACGGGCGCGAGCTGCGCCATCGCGAGGAGATAAACCGCGGTGCCGTCGACCGCCCGATCTCCGGCCCCGATATCGAGAAGAAATTCATGGACAACATGGCGCTTGCCGTGTCCAGAAGCCGCGCCGAGCAGGTGCGCGATCTTGTGCTCGGCATGGACCGGGGCATGCATGCCCGCGACCTCGCCGAAGGCCTCGCTGCCCGCGGTTGAGTATCCCCTACATTATGCAAAAGAGAAAACGCCCATGACACCGGAACAGCAAGAAAACGAACAGATGATCCTCGACTCGGTCGACAGATTCCTCGAGGCTGAGGTGCGCCCGCATGCCCACCGGCTCGAGGCGGCGGACGAGTATCCTCAGGAGATCGTGGACAGGATGAAGGAGCTGGGTCTGTTCGGCTGCATCATCGACCCCGAGTACGGCGGCTTCGGTCTGTCCACTTCGACCTACGCGAAAATTATCGAGCGCATGGCAGCGGTGTGGATGAGCGTTTCCGGCATACTCAACTCGCACCTCATCATGGCAGCGGCCGTGCAGCGTAGCGGGACGGAAGAGCAAAAGCGCTACTACCTGCCCAAGTTCGCCACCGGCGAGCTGCGCGGCGGTGTGGGACTGACCGAACCCGACGCCGGGACCGACCTTCAGGCCATCCGCACCGTCGCCGTGCGCGACGGCGATCACTATGTTGTGAACGGCGCCAAGACCTGGATCACCAACAGCATGTATGGCAATACCATTGCGCTGCTGGTGAAGACCGACCCGCAGGCGCAGCCGCGCCACAAGGGCATGAGCCTGCTCATTGCCGAGAAGGGGCCGGGTTTCAAGGTTGCGAGGAAACTAGAGAAGATGGGCTACCGAGGCATAGACACCTGCGAGCTCGTGTTCGAGGACTACCGTGTCCCGGCCGACCGGCTGATCGGCGGCATCGAGGGCAAGGGCTTGCAGCAGGTGCTCAGCGGCCTGGAGCTCGGACGCATCAACGTAGCGGCTCGTGGGGTGGGCGTGGCGCGTGCGGCGCTGCAGGATGCGGTCGCTTACTCACAGACGAGAAAGACCTTCGGAAAGCCCATCTGCGAGCATCAGGCCATCCAGCTCAAGCTCGGCGAAATGGCTACCCGGGTGGAAGCCTCGCGATTGCTGGTGGAATCAGCGGCCAGCGCCTACGACCGTGGCGATCGTTGCGACATGGAGGCCGGAATGGCCAAGTATTTCGCCACCGAAGCGGCGATGGAAAACGCGCTTGAGTGCATGCGCATCCACGGCGGCTATGGCTATTCGAAAGAATACAACGTCGAGCGTTATTTCCGGGATGCGCCATTGCTGCTCATCGGCGAGGGTACCAACGAGATGCAGCGGATCATCATCGCCAAGCAACTGATAGAACGGAACCCATCATGAGCCTGCCACTTACCGGTGTTCGAATCATTGCCGTCGAGCAGTACGGCGCGGGCCCCTTCGGCACGCAGCACCTGGCCGACATGGGCGCGGAAATCATCAAGATCGAGAATCCGGCCGAGGGTGGAGACGTAGGCCGGCTGGTCGGTCCGCACTATTTCGGGCCGGGCGACAGTCACTTCTTCGAGGCCTTCAATCGCAACAAGAAGAGCCTGACGCTCAATCTCAAGCACCCCGAAAGCCGTGCCGTGTTCATCGATCTGGTGAAAAGCGCCGACGCCACCTTCGACAACCTGCGCGGCGACCTCGCGGGCAAACTGGGCCTTACCTACGCAGATCTTGGCGTGCACAATCCAGGCATCGTCTGCGGGCACCTGTCGGCCTATGGGCGAACCGGCCCGCGCGCCGCATGGCCGGGATACGACTACCTCATGCAGGCCGAGGCCGGCTACCTTTCCGTCACAGGCGAGCCCGAAGGCCCGCCCGCACGTTTCGGCCTGTCCATCGTCGACTTGATGACCGGCGTCACTGCGGTGATGGGGCTGCTGGCGGGCATCATCGACGCGCGCGCCAATGGCAAAGGGCGCGACATCGACGTGAGCCTGTTCGACGTTGCGCTCACCAACCTGAACTATGTGGCCGCCTGGTATCTCAACGACGGTGTGCGGGTCAAGCGCGAACCGCGCTCGGCGCACCCTTCGCTCACTCCCAGCCAGCTTTACCGCACGCAGGACGGCTGGCTTTTTGTGATGTGCAACAAAGAGAAGTTCTGGCCCCTGCTCGCGCAGGCGATCGGCAAACCAGAGTGGGCGACACATCCCGACTATGCGAACTACAAGGCTCGCCTGGCCAATCGCGAACAACTCACGCACGACCTCGACGCGGTTCTGGGCACGGCAAGCACTGCCCAATGGCTGGAACGGCTGTCCGGCATCGTGCCGGTGGCCCCTGTGTACGATGTGGCCGAGGCTCTGGACAACCCGTTCGTGCACGAGCAGGGTTGCATCATGGAAGCCCCCCATCCCGCACGCGGGACCATCCGCACGCTCGCCTCGCCGGTCCGTTGTTCCGGTGGCGCGGAGAAGATCGGCATCGCGCCGACGCTCGGAGAGCACACAAGGGAGCTTCTGCGCGGGATCGGTTACGATGAAGATCGTATCGACCACCTGTCCCGATCCGGAGCCCTCTGAACGTGCAACCTTCCTCCCCCCCGCTCGCGCATCAACCCCAGTATGCACTGGTCGCGCAACGCCTCATTGAGGACATCACCAGCGGCCGCTACCCTGTGGGGAGCCTCCTGCCCCCCGAACTCGAGCTGTGCACGCAGTTCGGGGTGAGCCGTCATACGGCGCGTGAGGCTATCCGGCGATTGCAGGAACGCGGGTTGGTCACTCGCCAGCGGGGGATAGGCACTACAGTGAAAGCAAGCCGGGTAGAGGGCCGCTATGTCCAGACCACCGCAACGATCGCGGACCTGCCGCGTTACGTCGAAGACACGCTGCTCGTCACCACGCAGGCCGAGGAGATGATCGCGGATGAGGCTCTTGCCGAGCTCCTGAAGTGCCCGCCCGGGCAGCGCTGGGTGAAGGTGACAGGCTTTCGCCATGTCAACAAGGGGAAACTCCCGATGGCGCTCACCGATATCTACATCAACGCGGCCTACGGGGGCATTCGTAAACTCATCGGCACGATGAAAGTGCCTGTCTACACTATGATCGAGAGGCAGTACAGTCTGACCATCGTTGAGGTGCAGCAGGAGATCAGCGCCACTATCATCAACTCGGTCGACGCCAAGCGCCTGAGCGTTAAGCCGGGCTCGGCGGGCCTTGTCGTAACGCGCCGCTATTTGAATGACAATGACCGCATTATCGAGGTGGCCGTGAACCTGCATCCGGCCGACCGTTTCTCCTATTCGATGTCGATGCGCCTCCATATGCCGGCCGATGCGGATGCGTAGCTCCTGGTTTCCGCTGGCCGTGACGCTCGCGGTGCAGGTCCTCGTGGCGATGTCGGTGGTGACGGTGCCTGTGCTGGCACCGGCCGTGGCGGCCGAGACCGGTGTTTCGGCCAGCCATGTGGGCCTCTTCATTGCCATGGTGTATGGCGCCAGCATGGCTGCAAGCCTCGCGTCAGGCCCGCTGGTACAGCGTTTTGGAGCCATACGCCTGAGCCAGGCCTGCCTGGTGGCCTGCATGGTCGGGCTGGCCTGCGTGGCTACGGGGGTGCCCATCCTGTTCGTCGTGGGCGCCATGTTCCTGGGCATGGGTTATGGCCCGGTTACGCCGGCCAGCTCGCATATTCTCGCCAAGAGTACGCCTCCGGAGAGGATGTCGTTTATTTTTTCGCTGAAACAGACCGGTGTGCCGATCGGTGGCGCGCTGGCCGGCGCGCTGGTGCCGGCGCTGGTGCTGTGGGGCGGCTGGCGCGTGGCCGCGCTGGCGGTGGCCGGGGCTTGCCTGGCCACCCTCATCTCCGCCCAGCCCATGCGCGAGGTGCTCGACGCCGACCGCGACCCGGCTCGGCCGCTGGCGATCTCCAGCCTCGCGGGGCCCCTGCGCTTCACTCTGGGTGACCCGATGCTGCGTTGCCTGGCCATCTGCTCGTTTTTCTTCGCGGCGCTGCAGCTGTGCCTCATCACCTTCCTCGTTACGCACCTCACGCTGAACGTCGGTATTTCATTGGTTGCGGCGGGGCTCATGCTCGCTGCCGCGCAAGCCGGCGGCGTGGTCGGGCGCATTGCGTGGGGTGTGTTTGCCGACCGCTGGGGCCGGCCCATGTGTCTGCTTGGCCTGATGGCCGTGGGCATGGGGGCGGCTGCGGTTGCGACGGGGCGTTTCACGCCGCAGTGGCCGGCCGTGTCGGTTGCCCTGGTGTGCGTGGCCTTCGGTGCTACTGCGATCGGCTGGAACGGCGTCTACCTTGCGGAGGTGGCACGCTTCGCTCCCCCCGGCAAGGCCGGCGACGCTACGGGCGGAGCCCTGGTATTCACCTACGCCGGCGTTCTCTTTGGTCCGCCGGCGTTCACGTTTCTCATTGAAGGAGGCGTGAGCTATGCGTCGGCGTTCGTGGTGCTCGCCATGCCGGCGGTTGCCTGCGGGTTATGGCTGTTTTGGCGGGATGGGCATCGAAAGGAGTCCGGGCGCGGCGCGCCCGGCAAACCGGAGAACGGATGATGGATCGGTCTTACTTGTTTGTGCCGGGCAATCGGCCGGAGCGATTCGACAAGGCATATGGCGCGGGAGCGCACGCGGTGGTCGTGGACCTGGAAGACGCGGTGGGTCCGGCCGACAAGGCGGCCGCAAGAGCGGCGGCGCGTGCCTGGCTCACAGCAGAGAAACCCGTATGGCTGCGCATCAACGGCCCTGAAAGCGAGTGGTTTGCCAGCGATCTCGACATGGTGGCGCTTGTCGGAGTGAAGGGCGTGATGCTTCCAAAGGCCGAGGACGCCGCAGCCATCGCCGAAATCCGTGGCCGGATGCGTGCGGGCGCGCGCATCATCCCGCTCATCGAGTCGGCTTTGGGCCTGTGGCGAGCCGAGGCTATCGCTTGCGCGGAAGGCGTCGAGCGCCTCGCTTTCGGGTCCGTCGATTTCCAGCTGGACACCGGAATTACCGGCGAGGGCGAGGAGCTTCTCTTCGCGCGTTCGCAACTCGTGCTTGTCTCGCGGGTGGCGGGCCGCCTTGCGCCGGTGGATGGCGTGACGGTCGCCCTGGACGACGATGCCGTGCTGCGCGAAGACGTGAAGCGCGCGCGGTCCCTCGGTTTTGGGGGCAAGCTCTGCATTCACCCGAAGCAGGTGGCAGGCGTGAACGAGGGCTTTCGGGCCTCCGATGCGGACCTTGCATGGGCCCGTCGCGTTCTCGAAGTGGCAGACGCCGCTGCCAATAGCGCGGTTCGTCTCGATGGCAAGCTTATCGATCGGCCGATCATAGATCGGGCGCGCGCAATCCTCGCCACTGTGGAAGAGCCGTGATATCAAGCTGAGCCAGCCTCGTTTCCGAGCGCCTGGGAAGGTTCATGCCACTGGGAATATGTGCCATGTTTTACGCCCTGAATGCTCAGATACGACATGGGTTCTTCGTCCGTCGCGCCATGGCGATGCGCCTCGTCCGGCGCCAGCCATACCACGTCGCCGGCATTGGCGCGGAAGATGCCTCCGCCTTCGCGCTGAACCAGGCAAACCCCCGAAAGAATATACAAGGTCTGCCCCAGGGGATGGCTATGCCAGTGGGTCCACGTCCCGGCTGCGTAATGGGCTTTCATCACGGTATTTTCGTGATCGGCCTGCGATGACAAAAACATTTGCGTAGCAAGCTTACCGGTGGCGATACCCGCGTCGGCCGGTATGGCGCGTACGTCCCAATCGTATACGACTGTCAGCAATGCAGGCAATTTCAGGCCAGTCATGATATGTCCTCCTCTGTCGCACCTTCGAGCATTTGCGCCAGGCCTTTTCCAAATGACCACTCATCGCGCCGCGAGGTCGAAATAATGACCATGATGTCGTCGGGACGGATGCCAGGATTTGCCTCCAGGCGGCGGGCCAGCGTTTGGAAAAAGCGTTTTTTCGTTTCCGTGGAACGCGGCTTGCCGGTTGTCAGGGCGATATAGACAAGATCCGCACTCCGATCCATATCCATGTAGTGCGGATCGAAAATAATGTCGTCCTGGTCGTGCTGGTGGATCACCTGGAATCTGTCGTTGGGCGGCACGTCGAACGACTCGACCAGCGCGGCATGCAACTGATCGCTTAGGGCCCGCAGGTAATCGCGCGATTTGCCCCGCGCCAGTGAAATTCGTGCAAAAGGCATGATAATTTCTCCGTGAAAAGTGTTGATGCAGGAATCTTATAGCGCTATATTGTTTTAATAAATCAAATTATTATTCATTGATAGTTCAGTATTTTGGAATTGATATGGCCTTACATAACCTGGATATCAACGCGCTGCGCACGTTCGAAACCGGCATGGCGCTGGGCACCTTCGCCAAAGCATCCGATCGCATCGGGCGTTCGCCGGCCGCCGTCAGTGCCCAGTTGAAAAAGCTCGAGCAGCAGACCGGCGTCGCACTTTTCCAGAAAGTCGGCCGCAGACTGGCACTGACCGAAGCAGGCGAAACCCTGCTTAGCTACGCACGCCAAATTTTGGCGGCCAACGATGCGGCGCTAACCGCCATACACAGCACGCAAGCTCGAGGCAAAGTCCGCCTGGGGCTGCAGGAAGACCTGGGGGAACGAGTATTGACCGATGTGCTGGGGCGGTTCGCCCGAGCCCACCGCGGCATGCGTATCGAAACCCGCGTATGCCGCAACGCCGAACTGATGGAGCGTGTAAATCGCGGCGAACTGGATTTGGCCGTTGTGTGGGGCGATGGCGGGGCCGCGCCCTATCGCGAAAAGCTGGCCGAATTGCCTATGATCTGGATAGGCGGCGTCAATAGTCCGGCGCCCGATCCGGGCAGCGCGGCCGAGCCCTTGCAACTAGTCGCGTTCGAAAACCAATGCCTGTTCAAGACGGCCGCGATGGAAGCACTGAGCAAGACCGGAATAGACTGGGGTGTGTCGTTTACAAGCTCCAGCCTGAATGGCCTGCTGGCCGCAGTCGCCGCTGGACTGGGTATTACCATCCGCACTTCCATTGGGCTGCCGCCGCAGGTTAGGGGCCTTAGTCCGTCAATGAGTCGCCTGCCGCGTCTACCCAAAGTCGAACTGACCATGATCGCCGCCCGCCCTGATCACGAGGCTGCCGTGGCGTTCCTGATCAATGCCTTGCGCACCGCCATCCAGGATTATCTGTTGTGATAACTCTGAAATCCGTCGTGGTAGGTGCCATTTTTTGCGGAATACATGGCCTTGTCGGCGTGTTTGAGGAGTTGTTGCTCGCCGTCCCCATGATCTGGATAGAGCGCGATCCCGATGCTCGGCACGATGTTCAGGTCGTGGCCATCTATGCTGATGGGGTGGCTTAGCTCGCTGCGGATTTTTTCCGCCACCAGCGCCGCCTGCTCAGGTAATGAGGTATGTTGGAGCAGCACCACAAACTCGTCGCCGCCGACACGGGCGACTGTATCCGATTCGCGCACGCAGTGCTTCAGGCGCTCGGCAACCTTTTGCAGCAATAAGTCTCCGACGGCATGGCCCAGGGTATCGTTGACTTGCTTGAATTTGTCCAGATCAATGTAAAGCAGGGAAAATCGCCCTTGCTCGCGTCGCGCCGTTGCCAGCGCGACTTTCAGACGATCGTACAGAAGCCCGCGGTTGGGGAGAACGGTCAGTTGATCGTACTGCGCCATGTGCCGCAGTCGAACCTGCATTTGTTGACGCTCGATGACGGTGGCAATCTGAGTCGAGACGAACTGCAGCAGCTCCTGATCTTTTTCGCTGTAGCATACGCCGCCTGGATAGCTTTTGACCACCAGCACTCCGATTGTGCCCTTGTGCGATTTGAGCGGGACACCCAGCCAGCAGAGCGGGTTCGTGCCGACGGAGACTTGCAGCTCCTCCAGGCGAGTGGTCATTGTCTCTGGAGTCAGCAGAAGCGGTTGTCCGGTACGGATAATCTCTGCGCAGAGCGTTCCCGCGGCGGGTTCGGACGGCTTGGGTGTTTGCTCGCGCTCATCCACGTAATATGGAAAACTCAGTTGGCCTGTTTCTTTGTCGTACAGCGTAACGGAAAAATTATCCGCATGCAGCAGCGCGCCGACGATCTGGTGAATGCGTTTAAACAGTGTGGGCAGATCCTCGGCGGCGTACGCGGCTTCGGAAATGGAATAGAGCGCCGCCTGCATGGACTCGGCTCGTTTGCGTTCGGTGATGTCACGCGCAACCCCGATCCGCAATTGGTCGGCCGCCGACCAGCGCGCCGACCACATGATGTGGACGACTTGCCCATCTTTGCGAATGTAACGGTTCTCAAAATGCAGTTGAGGGCGGCCCGACATGACGTCGTTCACCGAGTTCCTGGTCATCTCGCGATCTTCCGGCAGCATCATGTCGAACATGTTTTTGCCGATCATTTCTTGCGGCGTATACCCAAAAATACGCTCGCACGCGGCGCTGGCGAAAACGACACGGGCATCGACATCGACCCCAAAGACGGCATCCATCAGGAGGTCGATGAAGCTGGCCAGCGGCGTGTAGATGTTCGTTTCCATGGGGAAATTATAATGAGGTGATCCAGCCAACGCTTGTTAGACGCTATTGAACCTCATTTCGTGGCCCATCGACAACACTAAGGCTGCGAACGGTACCAAGCCAGGCCGGCCAGGGCCAGCGCATCGATGGAGTCGGTAATTGCCACGCCCAGCCCGACGCGCAACGGATGCGGCAGCGCCAGAGGCAGTTCCGTGCAGCCCAGCACGACCGCGTCCACGCCCTGCTCGCGCAAATACGCGACGCACGCAAGGGCGGGGTGGAGCGCTTCGGCCAAACGATTGTTTTTGACCAGGCGTATCGAATCGGCGCAGCCACCCTCTATCAGCGCGGCAGGGGGTATTACCGGCTCATAGCCTTGTGCCCGCAGTTCGTGTTGATACAGCCCCAGCCTTAACGTAGTGGCGGTGCCCAATACCCCGATGCGGCCTTTGGCGATACCCTGGCGGCGCAAATCGTCGATCACCGCCTGCACAATGTGCAGTACCGGCACATGGGTCGATGCGGCAAGCTGTTCGTACCATAGATGCGCTGTGTTGCAGGGAATCACCAGCGCGCGGGCACCCGCTTCCACCAACCGTTTTACGCCATTTTCCATCCATGGCAGCGGGTCCTCGCCATGTCCCGCGTGCCCGGCGGGGCGATCCGGCACGCGGGGATCATTCCATAAGATCGCGGGAATATGCTGCTGGTCGCATTGGCTTTCGGTCAGGGCAATCAGACGCTCCATGAACGTGGCCCCTGCCAGAGGCCCCATACCGCCCAGCACGCCCAGGAAATGGCCTTCGAATTGATTATTGGTCATGGTATAGCTTCAGTAGCGCCCCGATCACCATCGTCAGGGCGACCCGCTTCGCGGACAAGAAATTGTCGCATGCCGGTGGCTCGGACGACTTGAAAGGGAAAGCCGTGGTTTTCACATCGGCATCAGCTATATCAGGTGCTTGAAGTCCGGCCTTATTATTTGGCGGCCCGGCCGGTCAAGCCCTGGGTGTTTTGTCAAAAACGGCCCGATAGCCGAACAGGCCTGCGGAACCTCCGGTGTGGATGAACACCACGTTTTCGCCCTTCTTGAAATGGCCGGAACGGATCAGGCCGATCAGTCCAGCCATGCCTTTGCCCGAATAAACCGGGTCGAGCAATATGGCTTCGAGTTCAGCGGTCAGGCGCACTGCCTCGATCATCGAGTCGGTTGGAATGCCGTAACCCTCGCCTACGAAGTCCGAATTGGCGACGATGTCGGCGCGCTCCACCGACGATGCGGGCAGCCTCATGTAATCGAGGGTGGACTGCACCAGTTTCCATACGTTTTCTTCCTGCTTCTGCTTGGGTGCGCGTACGCTGACGCCATAGACGGGAATCCCGCTATTGCTTGCGCGCAGGCCAACGACCAGGCCGGCCTGAGTGCCGGTGCTTCCGGTTGCGTGAACCACATGATCAATACGCATACCGGTTTCAAAAGACTGATTCAGCAGTTCTTGGGCGCAAGCCACGTAACCGAGTGCGCCAACAGGCGTGGATCCGCCGCCGGGAATGACGTAGGGCTTGCCGCCGGCGCTGCGCAATTCCGTGGCCAGCGACTCCATGGCCTGTTGCATGTCGGTGCCCGAGGGCAGGCGCGCGACGATCTCACCGCCCATCAAGCCATCGAGCATGACATTGCCCGAATGCTCGTAATCGTCGGTGGCGTCGCTTACTCGCTGTTCGAGCAGAATCTTGCACTTCATGCCCACGCGGGCCGCGGCAGCAATGGTTTGACGTGCATGGTTGGACTGCACCGCGCCTTGCGTAATCAGGGTGTCCGCACCCTCTGCAATCGCCTGCGCCACCAGAAATTCGAGTTTGCGCGTCTTGTTCCCACCCGTCGCTAGACCCGTGCAATCATCGCGCTTGATATATATATTCGGCCCATCGAGATGCCGGGTCAGGTTCGGCATGAATTCAAGCGGTGTGGGGAAGTGTCCCAAACGTACGCGGGGATAGGCGGCAAGCTGCAACATTGTGAACTCCTGGATAGAAAGTGGCCCTTATCATATATGGAGATAATGACGTTGCCCAATGCTATGTTTTTAGAGCATTATGTCTTTTTTGCATAGGCAGGGCAGGCCGATGAAACAACTCTGGATCGAAGATTTCCTGACACTGGTCGAGGCAGGCACTTTTTCCCGTGCCGCGAAGCTGCGCCATGTGACCCAGCCGGCATTTTCCCGTCGTATACAGCTGCTTGAAGCATGGCTGGGTGTGGAACTGGTCGATCGCAGCATTCAACCCATGCGCCTGACCGCTGTAGCCGAACGGCATGTTCCGGCATTTCGCGCACTATTGCGCGACCTCGGCCAGTTGCGCAGCCGCATGCAATCCGAGCATAACGGTTCGGCACGGATCGTACTTGCCACGCAGCACTCCCTGACCATGACGCGGCTGCCCGCTTTGCTGGAATTGCTGATCCAGAACCACGGCCCAAGGATCGATTTCAATGTGCGTTCGGAAAACCGCGACGAATGCGTGGCGCTTTTCATGCGTGGCGAAGCCGACCTGTTGTTGTGCATGGAAGAAAAAGACGATTCCCTGTACAAGCTGGTACCCGAGTCTTTGCGCTTGCCATTCGGGCAAGAAAAATTGGTGCCGCTGAGCGTGCCCGGAAAGAAGGGAAGGGCATTACATGCGCCGCGAGCCGGAAAGCCGCTTAATCTATTGGCGTTCCCTCCGGACAGTTTCCTGGGCCGAGTTATGCATGAGCGGATTTTCAACACATTATTGCATCACCACAATGTTGAAATCGTCCACGAATCGGTTTTTCTGGCCGGGGTAAAGGAAATGTTGCTGGCCGGCCTGGGCATGGCCTGGCTGCCCGAAAGCCTTGTCGAACGCGAGCTGAAATCCGGGGCTCTGGTCACCTTGACCGCCTTGGGCGGTGTATTCAAACCCGTCACATTGCAGTTGGGCCTGTATCGCGGCCCCCATTCCAGCTATCCCGAAGCCATGGACCGAATCTGGACAATGTTGAGCAAATCGAAAGGCCAAGCGGCGATTGCCAATTAGGTTTGACTTGAACAGAATGGCCAAGGCAATGGCGTCAATAACACGCGGCAGATACGCGGGCGATATGCGCAATAGCTGCGCGAGACAAGGCTTGCCCGTTGCTCCAGACTAGTTTTCTGGAATTATGGGCAAGGTACGATGCACGGTGCCGCCTAGTGCGTCGACCGCCACGATCACGGGCATGTTGTGAACTTCGAATTCGTAGATGGCTTCCATGCCCAGGTCATCGAATGCAACGACGCGGGCGGAACGCACAGCCTTTGAAATTAGATACGCGGCACCACCCACCGCCGTTAAGTAGGCTGATTTGGCGTGCTTTATGGCCGCAATAGCTGTTGCGCCGCGCTCGGCTTTTCCTATGGTCGCCAGCAGCCCGGTTTTCTCGAGCAGCGCGGGCATGAATTTATCCATGCGGGTGGCGGTGGTGGGGCCGGCCGGGCCAACCGCTTCGTTGCCAACCGGATCGACAGGGCCTGTGTAGTAGATGGCCCGATTGCGCAGATCGACAGGCAGAGGAAGGTTTTTCTCAAGCAGATCGGCAAGACGTTTGTGCGCGGCATCGCGCGCGGTCAGCAATGTACCTGAAAGCATCAGCGCATCACCGGCGCGCCAGCTTGCTACTTGTGCCTGAGTCAATGTATTCAGGTTCACAGACTTGCCGTTCTGCATTGGCAGCGCATCGGGCACGTCATCCCAGAGCGCCGGGTCGGGGGGAGTGAAGGTGGCGGGCCCCGATCCGGTCAATAAAAAGGAGGTGAAGCGGGTGGCTGCGCAGTTGGGCACAATCGCCACCGGAAGCAGCGCCGCATGAGAGGGCGCTTGCTCTATTTTTATATCAAGTACCGTTGTCAGCCCCCCCAGTCCCTGGGCTCCAATACCCAGGGCATTGATGCGTTCGAAGAGTTCGAGCCGCAGCGAATCCACATTGTTTTTAGGTTCGTGTTGCCGCAGTTCGTGCATATTTATCGGGGCGAATAAAGACCGTTTGGCCATGAACATGGCCTGTTCCGGACTGCCGCCTATGCCAACGCCAAGAACTCCCGGCGGGCACCACCCGGCTCCCATTCCAGGCAATTGATTGACTATCCAGTCGGAAATCGAATCGCTGGGATTGAGCATGGCGTAACGCGCCTTGACATCGCCGCCGCCGCCTTTGGCGGCTACAAGCACTTCCAGCGTATTGCCTTCCACCAGCTCTGTGTGAACGATGGCCGGTGTATTGTTGCCGGTGTTGATCCGGCTACCCAATGGCCCATGGATCATGGACGCCCGCAAGGGATTGGCCGCGCAGGTATAGGCTTCGGCCACCGCCTGATTGGCCAGTGCCTGCAGGCTGCGTGTGCCGCCGGTGTGGCCGGTGTCTTGAATGCGCGCGTCCATGCCCATCCGGAAGAATACATGAGTCACGCCTGTATCTTGGCAGATCGGACGATGGGCGTGGGCGCAGAGTTTGCTGTTGATGAGCAATTGGAGCAGAGCGTTTCGGGCCGGCGCGTGCGTTTCCGATTTATATGCCTGTTTAATGGCAAGGAGGAAATCGGTGGGGTGATAGTAGCTGACGTACTGCAGTGCGTCAGCAATGCTTTTGATCACATCGTCGGCTTTTATGCTTTGTGTAGCCATGTTATATGAGGCCGTCAGGGTGAGGCATTTCTATTTAAGGCTGATGCCGGCTTTCTTGATGACTTCCGCCCAGCGCGCGCCTTCGTCAATAGTGAATTGCTGGAAAGCCTTGGGTGCATAGTCGGCGTCCGGGAGCAGGAGTATGCCCTGGTCGGCCATCTTCTGAGTAAAGCTCTTGTCTTGCATCGCACGTCCATAGGCTTGGTATAGCGTTTGTATTACCTTGTCGGGAGTGCCTTTGGGTGCATACAAGCCATACCATGTGGATACCTGGAAGCCAGGGATGGCACTTTCCTTTAGTGTGGGGACGTTGGGGAACTGCTCCATGCGATTGGCAGCCGTCAAGGCCAGAGCGCGTACCTTCTTCCCTTGGGTCTGGGGCAGTGCCGTGTTTGTCTGGTCGAACATGGCATCCACCTGGCCGCCGATAAGGTCATTGAGCGCCGGCCCCGCTCCCTTATACGCAATGGGTTGAATCTGTATCCCGGCTTTGCTGGCGAACATGGCGGCTACCAGATGCGAGGTGGAGCCCACACCGGCGTTGCCGAAATTGAGCCGCTCAGGGTTTTTCTTGCCGAAGGCAATCAGCCCGTCGACGGTTTTATAGGGCGATTTTTCGCCGACGAGCAAGACTAAAGGCGTATCCGGAAAGCGAAAGACTGCTTCGAAGTCTTTGGTGGGGCTGTAGGGCAGTTTGGGGTACAGGGACGGTGCGGCAGCCATGTAACCGATGTGGCCCACCAGAAAGGTATAGCCGTCGGGCTCCGCCCGCGATGCTTTGGCGGCGCCTATGGTGCCTCCGGCGCCAGGCACATTCTCCACCAATATGGTTTCCTTGAGTTCCTGCGATACCTTGTTGGCGATATTACGCGCCATGGCGTCGGTAGGGCCTCCAGCGGAAAATGGAACAATCCATGTAATGGCGTGGTTTGGATAGTTTTCCGCCGCGTGGACGGCAAAAATCGGATTAAGCAATATCGTGGCGGCTACAGCCGCAATTCGTTTTTTCATGGTTGTCTTCCTCGTCTTTTGGCAGGTGTATGAATGCAATGCTCAGGGGCGGTCGAAGTTGCGCATTCTGTCGACCATTTGTGGTGCGCAACCCAGGTAATTCAATGGGTTGCACAAATCCTCGATACTTTTTTTGTCCATCCGCGAGGAAATGGCCGGTTCGTCGCAGAGGACGTCGGATAGCTGAAGGCCTGTCTTGGCGGCCTTGCGGCAGGCGTCGTACACCACATCGTGCGCCGTCTGGCGGCCGATGTGCGGTGCCAGGCCCATCATTACCGCTTCGGCGACAATCAGGCCGCCAGACAGATCCAGGTTGCTGCGCATGCGCGCGGCATCAACCTCCAGGCCGCCCAGCATGAATTTCGCTTGATGCAATGAACCGGCTGTGAGTACGAAGGCTTCGGGAATCGTCGACCATTCAATGTGCCAGGGCCCCGTCGCACGCTCAAAGTCGTGCAACATGGCATCCAGAGCCAGTCCGGCATGCTGGCGCACGGTTCTGGATGCACTCCACATAAGTTCGCATGAAATCGGATTGCGTTTCTGCGGCATGGTGCTGGATGCTCCACGGCCTTTTACAAACGGCTCGAATGCTTCGCCAAGCTCGTTGGTCATCATCAGCATCACGTCCAATGCGATTTTTCCCAGTGTCGCGGTTATCAGGCCAAGGAATTGCACTGCTTCGGCCAGGCCGTCGCGTGCGACATGCCAGGTGACGGGGGTCGCACCCAGTTTGAGTTCGGCCATAAGGGCCGCGTGCACAGCTAACCCCTGATTTCCCAAAGAGGCCAGCGTGCCTGCGGCACCGCCGAATTGGCCGACCAGTACGCGCGGCCTGAGCTGGGCCAGTCGTTCGCGATGGCGGCGAATCATCAACAGCCACACGGCGGCTTTGTAGCCAAAAGTAATGGGCAAGGCATGTTGCAGATGTGTGCGGCCGGCCATCGGCGTGTCGCGGTAATGCCCGGCCAAGCCGTCGAGCAAGTCATCGAGCTCGGCCAAATCGGCGTCGATCAGGGCAAGTGCGTCGCGGATTTGCAGCACGGTGGCGGTATCCATGATGTCTTGCGTTGTTGCGCCCCAATGCAGATATTCGCCTTCGGAGCCGCAAATTTTCGAGAGCTGGTGTACCAGCGGCAGGATGGGGTAGCCGACGATTTCGGTTTCTTCCTTGAGCAATTTCATGTCGATCTTCGCGGCGTCGGCGCGCGATGCGATTGCCGTGGCCGCGGCCTGGGGTATTACGCCCAGCCGTCCTTGTACGGTGGCGAGAGCGACTTCAGTCTCGATGTATCGTTGTATGGTGGCATGGTCGTCGAATACGGAACGCATGGCCGGGGTGCCGAACATATCTTTGAAAATGGCGGAGTCGAGAACGGAAACAGGCATTATTAATGTACGCTCAAATAAAGTTGTACGAACATATTATGGCCGTCGAAATAATCTGTCAATCAATTATTTCGGTGTGATTGTCCGTTGCCGTCTTCATGAGATTTCCGTTCGCCGCTGGATTGGGCGGGCGGAGACGTTAGAATTGACGCAACTTCCTTCAGCCTTATGACATGACAGCCATCCGCTACACAAAAATCTCCGAAATTCTGGCGCGCCGCATCGCCGAGCAGCGGTATCCCGTTGGGTCTGTGATGCCCACGGAAAAAGAACTGGTTGAAGAGTTTGATGCAAGCCGCCACACAGTGCGCGCGGCATTGCGCCAGCTGCAGGATTTGCGTTTGATTTCTCGTCGGCGTGGCAGTGGAACGATTGTCGAGTCCATGTCGCCCAGTACCGGTTTTAGCCAGTCCTTGTCCTCTCTTGACGATTTGATCCAACTGGCGGCAAGTACCCCGCGCCAGTTGCAGAAGGTTCAGGAAATCGTGGCGGATATCGAACTGGCCAGCGAGTTGGGCGTCGGCCCCGGCACGCGGTGGCTCAAGTTCACCTCAGTGCGTGCGGGCGCCGATGATATGCCGATAGTCTGGACAGATGTGTATGTTGATGCTCGCTATGGCGAGATCAGGAAATTTGTGAAGGCAAATCCGGATCGCCTGATTTCCGAGCTGATAGAAGCTCATTACGGGCGACGAATAGTCACGGTTGAGCAAGGCATAACAGCCTGCCGTTTGCCTTCGCCTGTGGCCAGGATGCTGCGCGCGGAGACCGGTTCGCCGGGCTTGTCGATTTTGCGACAGTATCGCGACCAGGGTGGCACACTGCTCGAGGTGTCTACGTCCTTCTACCCGGCGGGACGTTATAAATTCTCGACCACCCTGGTTAGAGAAAAATAGCCGCCTAGACGATCTCGTCCAGGGCCTTTGCCAGGCGTGCCGTTGTGCGCTCGATGTTGTGCAGCTTGTCCAGGCCGAACAGCCCGATACGAAATGTCTTGAAATCGGCGGGTTCGTCGCATTGCAGCGGTACGCCCGCGGCGGCCTGCAAACCCGCCTGTGTGAATTTTTTGGCGGAGTGTATGCCTTCGTCGTCGGTATAGCTGACGACGACGCCGGGCGCTTCAAAGCCCTTTGCCGCGACGCTCTTGAAGCCTTTCCCGGCCAGCAGCGCGCGTACTTTGTCGCCGAGCTGCTGCTGTTCCGCGCGAACCTTGTCGAAGCCATACGCTTGCGTCTCGGCCATGACGTTGCGCAGGACGGTGAGGGCATCGGTGGGCATGGTGGCGTGGTAGGCAAAGCCGCCTTGCTCGTAGGCTTCCATGATCTGCATCCATTTGCGCAAATCGCAGGCAAAGCTGGTGCTGACGGTCGAGTCGATTCTTTCCCGCGCCAGGGCGCTTAGCATTACCAGCGCGCAACACGCCGAGGCGCTCCAGCCTTTTTGCGGCGCGCTGATCAGCACATCCACCCCAATCGCCTGCATGTCGACCCAGAGGGCTCCGGACGCGATGCAGTCCAGCACAAAGAGCCCCCCTTCGGCATGCACGGCGTCGGCGACTTTTCGCATATAGGCGTCGGGCAGCAATATTCCGGAGGCGGTTTCGACATGAGGGGCGAACACGACATCGGGTTTGTTTGCCTTGATCGCGGCGAGCACCTCTTCGATAGGAGGGGGCGCGAACGCCGCTTGCCTGCCGTTTTCGGCCGGGCGTGCTTTGAGCACAGTGGTGGCCGAAGGTATGCCGCCCATGTCGAAAATCTGGCTCCAGCGGAAACTGAACCATCCGGTGCGGATAACAAGGCATCGCTTGTTTGTGGCAAATTGCCGCGCCACCGCTTCCATGCCGAAGGTGCCGCTGCCGGGCACCACAATGGCCGACTGCGCGTTGTAGACGCGTTTCAATGTTTTGGAGATGTCTTTCATTACGTCTTGAAAAACATGCGACATATGATTTATTGCACGGTCGGTGTAGACCACGGAATATTCCAGAAGTCCGTCGGGATCGATATTGGGCAGTAGGCTAGGCAAGTTTCTTCTCCTGGAGGAAAGAATGGGATCGGCACGGTCAATTCAAGGTGAAAGACCAGGAGCATTTCGCTCTCCCAAAGCAATGTCGACCTCGGTGTACTTCTGGCCTGATTTTAGACCATTGTGGTCGAATGATAGGCAAATCCGGCTTGACCGTATAATTTTCCTCTAAACAAATTTGGTAGCGCCAGGTTCGTATGCCGCAGCAATCCACCACTCCCGCTTTTCTTACTCAACTGCAGGCGCGCCATCTCTGGTTGCGCGCTCAAAGGCTCGACACTGTAGCGCCGTTCGGCAACGGTGCGAAAGCCACTCTGGCGGCGATTGAGCATTTGGGTTATGTGCAGATCGACACCATCAATGTGATCGAACGCAGCCATCACCATATTCTGTGGACGCGAATTCCGTCCTATCAGCGCCGCCACTTGCACCAGGCGCAGACTGTCGACAAGACCATTTTCGAGTACTGGACGCATGCCCTGTCTTATGTCCCAACCCGCGATCTGAAGTTTTTCGTGGCCGATATGAAGCTCCATCAAAAGTCGCCGAAAAGCTGGTACAGCTCTGTGACTCAAGGTGATCTTCGCAAGGTTCTTACTCGTATTCGGAGTGAGGGCGCATTGTCGATACGCGATATCAGCGACGATACGCTGGTTGAGAAAGACCACGCGTGGGCAAGCCGCAAGCCTTCGAAGCGGGCTCTGCAGTTCGCTTTCTACGCGGGCAAGCTGGCTGTCAGCGAGCGCGTCGGCATGTTGAAAACGTACGAGCTCATGGACCGGCACTTCCAGTGGGACAGCCCGCCCAAAAGCGCTTCGGAGAGCCAAACCATTGAATACTTGCTCGACAGGGCGCTTAGATCGCAAGGGATCGCAAGCCTGGACTCAATCTGCCACTTGAATGCGAAACGCAAGCCTCTTGTCCGACGTGCCATTGAAACCCGCCTGCGCCGCGGGCTTCTGGTTCCTGTGGCCGTCGAGGGCGCGGGCAGGCTGGAGCATTGGGCTTGCCCGGAAATGCTGGCCGACATCCCAGAGGCGGTCGAAGGCATACATGTGCTTTCGCCGTTCGATCCGCTGGTAATCCAGCGCAAGAGGCTGGATTTGTTCTTCGGCTACAAGCATGTGTTCGAGGCCTATGTGCCCAAGGAAAAACGCATCTACGGGTATATGGGCCTGCCTGTGCTGGTCGACGGAGAAATCGTTGCGGTGGTTGATCTGAAGGCCGACCGCGAGCGCCGCAAGCTGCTGCTGCAGCAATGGAGCTGGGTAGGCCAAGGCAAGGCATCCCGGCATAAAAAGCGGATCGAGGAAAAACTCCACGAGTTTGAACGGTTCCAGTTTGCGCCCTGAACGGGAAGTGCATGGGCAAGGCGATCGATATATACTGTGTAAATATACAGTATATATTGGGGCTTTCCTATGCAAACAACGCCAATCAAGGGAAGAGGCAGCGTTTCGAACAAGGTTTCGCGTTTCGAGGCGCTTGAACGGGAGCCATTCGACGACGAGTGGGCGCCGGATGATCAAGACGCCGCGCCAAAGCCGGCCACGACGGTTTTTTTCGAAGAGGCCAGGTCGGTTATTTCCCGCAACCAGTCACCAGACCTGTATTTCGAGCAGTCCATCAACCCGTACCGAGGCTGTGAGCATGGTTGCGTGTACTGCTATGCGCGGCCCACGCATGCTTACCTGAATCATTCTCCCGGCCTGGATTTTGAAACGAAGCTGTATGCCAAGGACAACGCGGCCAGCGTGCTGCGCAAGGAGTTGTCGCATCCATCTTACGTACCCAGGCTTATCGCGCTGGGGGCCAATACCGATCCGTACCAGCCGATCGAACGGCGGCTGCGCATAACGGCTTCGATCCTGGCGGTTCTCGAAGAATTCAGCCATCCCGTTGCCATTACGACGAAATCGGCGTCCGTGACGCAAGACATCGAGCTGCTTGCGCGCATGGCCGGCAAGAACCTGGTTCAAGTCTGCATCTCGGTGAGCTCGCTCGACCGGAACCTGGCCAGAACACTGGAGCCGCGCGCCAGCACTCCTGGGGCCCGCATGGACGCCATCCGGGCGCTTGACCAGGCGGGGATCCCTACGGGGGTGATCGTCGCCCCTGTCATCCCTGCGCTGAACGACTGCGACATGGAAAAGATCTTGTTCAGCGCTAAAGAGGCCGGCGCCACAGACGCCTGGTATGTGCTCCTGCGGCTGCCGCTGGAAATCTCCGAACTGTTTCGTGAATGGCTGGCCGCGCATCAGCCCTTGAAGGAAAAGCATGTCATGAATCTGATCAGGCAGATGCGGGGCGGCAAGGCGTACGACTCGGATTTTAAAACCCGAATGAGGGGCACAGGGGTCTTTGCCGATCTGCTCGAACAGCGTTTTCAAAAAGCGTGTGCGAAAGCGGGGCTGAACCAGGGCCGAAAGCGCTTGAGCACCGAGTTCTTTCGTCGGCCGCCCGAACGCAAGGCCCAGCTAAACCTGTTCTGAAAAATGTGCCCGATCCATTACTGCCTGGGCTAGCGAAATAATGAATTGAGTTCCGCGCCCGGCGCGGCGTCGGCAAATCCGTCGAAGCGGCCTTGTTCCGCTATGGCGCGGGCGGCGCGTGTAAACCCGCCCCAGGCCGACCGCGCAAGCGCGCCGCCAACGCTGACGCGCCGCACACCGAGTTCGGCAATGTCCTTCAGGGTGAGTTCACTGGCCGATCCGACGAGCAGATTGAACGGCTTGGGCGCAACGGCGGCGACCAGGGCGGCGATCTGCTCTCGCGTGCGTATGCCTGGCGCATAAAGGCAGTCCGCGCCGGCCTCCGCATAGGCCTGGAGCCTGGCGATTGTGTCGTCGAGGTCCGGCCGTCCCGCGAAGAAGTTCTCGGCCCGCCCCACCAACAGGGTATCCCCGCCCGCCTCGTCGATGGCGCTGCGCGCCGCCTTGATCCTGGCGACCGCGACGTCGATGTCATAAAGCGGCTTGGCCGGGTCGCCTGTCGAGTCTTCGATCGATAGCCCCGCCACACCGGTCTCGATTGCCAGCCGCACGCTTTGCGCCACACCTTGCGCATCGGAGGCGAAGCCGCTTTCAAAGTCCGCATTCACCGGCAGATCGGTTGCCGCAACCATGTCCCGCAAATGGGAAAGAACGATCTCGCGCGAGAGTGCGCCATCGGAATGGCCCTGCGACCAGGCAAAGCCCGAGCTTGTCGTGGCCAGTGCCTTGAAGCCCAGCCCCTGCAGGTAGCGTGCGCTGCCGGCATCCCAGGGATTGGGCAGCACAAAGCAGCCTCGTTCATGAAGGGAGCGAAAGGCGGCGCGTTTTTCAGCGATGGTACGGGTCATGGGGCCCTCCTCTGTTCGGTGGTGGGGGTTGGGAAACAGAACCTTCAGGCGGCTTTTTCCCGCCTCGGAAGTTTCCAGTCAGGCCGGACGAAATGGCAGGTGTAGCCGTTCGGATAGCGCTCCAGGTAATCCTGGTGCTCTGGTTCGGCTGTCCAGAAGGCGCCGGCCGGCACTACTTCGGTCACCACCTTGCCAGGCCAAAGCCCCGAGGCATCGACATCGGCAATCGTATCTTCTGCAACATGCTTCTGCTCGTCGCTGGAGTAGAAAATGGCCGAGCGATAACTGGTTCCGGTGTCGTTGCCCTGGCGGTTGCGTGTGCTTGGATCATGAATCTGGAAGAAAAACTCCAGAAGGCGGCGATAGCTGATCGTCTTGGGATCAAAGATTATTTCGATCGCTTCGGCGTGAGTTCCGTGGTTGCGGTAGGTCGCGTTGGCGACGTCACCGCCTGTATAGCCCACCTGTGTGGAAATTACCCCCGGATAGCGGCGCAGCAGATCCTGCATGCCCCAGAAGCAGCCGCCGGCAAGAATGGCGCGTTCGGTCGTTGTAGTCATGGTCGGTACTCCTGTTCGGGCGAGGCAAGAAGCGGCCTCCGGGCCGTGGCAATATATGAGTGCGTCAGCCTCCTCTCAGGGAGGCACGGCATGTTCATATGATATACCCGTACACTGGTGCGCCGCAGCCTGCGTGTTTCTATCAAAAAAGCAACTGAATGCCTTTCCATATTTTCGTATCCACCAGTTCCTTTAGCAGCTTGCGGCACAGCTCTATCACGGTTGTCGTCGCCGGCGAAACGGGCAGGGTATCGCTGGTGCACAGGCACATTTCCCTACTTAAGCCAATTCCGATTCTATGCATGGCCACTTCCTTGCGTTGTATTTCTTCATGCCCCGCCGCATAGGTTAGAACCGTGGCCGCCAGGCCCGCCTTCACGGCAGGGATCAGGATGGCCGAAGTGCTCGCCTCGCCATATAGGTTATAGGTGAGATGGGCCTGTAGAAATGCATTCTCGACTTTTGAGCGCACCGTGTTGGGCAGACTGGGCATAATAAGAGGAAGGGAAACGATTTTTTCCAGCGGAACCTCGCCCCGGGGCAATTGAACGCCAGGATGCGTCATCAGGTAAAGCTCTTCCCGCAAAACTGGGATGAATGCCATGTCTTTTGATTTTTGCGGATCGGGCACCAAGGAAAAATCCACCCGCCCATGAGTGACCAGGGATGTGAGGTCTGCACTGGGCACATCGACAATTTCCAGCACAATCGAGGGATACCGTTCCCTGACCATTTTCATCAGCCTCAGCGCCAATATTCTGGCTGTGCTCGATGGCATGCCGACCGATACATTACCCGTTATCGCACCTTCCTTCTTCGATAGAAGCGTGCGTGTGTTGTCGACTTGGCGCAGTATGGTTTTGGCATGCCGGTACAGCAGTTCGCCTTCACTGGTGGAGAATATGCCTCGCGGACTACGGTTCAGGAGCTTTATACCGAGCTCTTGTTCCAGCAGGGTTACTTGCTGGCTTAACGCAGGTTGCGCTATGTGCAGCGATTCCGCAGCCCGTGTCATGTTTTGCGCTTCAACGATCTTTACGAAATATTTTAATTGCCGCAGATTCATATCTCATCGCATTCAAAAATCGTTCGCCGGAAAAAACGACATGGTTCGCTTTTCTGGCCAGCTTGATGCCGCCCGCCGCGGAGCATCGTCTTGCTGTCAATCCTTCGAGATCCATGCATACCGTTCCACTATTGCTGTTATCCAACCTTATCATAAGATTTTCTTATTGAAAGGTCATTAAATACTATTTCATTCTTCCGAACCTATTGCCTAGAATCCAAATCATTCAAAGAAAAGGAGACTGGCCGGTGAATTTGCCGCTAGCGGGTATGAAAGTACTGGATCTGACGCGTGCTTTGTCAGGTCCGTTCTGCACAATGATACTGGCTGATCTGGGTGCCGAGGTCATCAAGGTGGAGCCTGTGCCGAACGGCGATATGATTCGCCAGTGGGGGCCTTTCGATGGCGATATAAGTGTTTATTATCTTAGTGCGAATCGCAACAAGAAAGGCATGGGGGTCGACTTCCGCCATGCCGAAGGCCTGGCCCTGATCCAGGAGCTGGCCGTCAAGTCCGACATCGTGGTTGAAAACTTCAAGGTCGGTACGACCGGCAAAATGGGCTTGGGCTACGAACAACTGGCCGCCCGGCGTCCAGATCTGATATACGCCTCCATTTCGGGTTTCGGCAGCCAGGGTCCGGCCAAAGACTGGGCGGGTTTCGATCAGATCGCGCAAGGATATTCCGGTTTCATGAGCCTGACCGGCACGCCGGAATCGGGCCCCACGCGTGTCGGTACGGCCATTGGCGATCTGACCGCGGGGATGTGGGTGGCCATGGGTGTGCTCGCGGCCTGTGTCGAACGTCAACGAAGTGGCCTGGGGCAGCATGTGGAAACGTCATTGCTGGCCGGCCTGGTTGGCTTGTTAAGCGTTCAAGGGCAGCGGTATCTAAGCCTGGGCGAGGTTCCCCAGCCTTGCGGCAATGTACATCCGGTCATTGCGCCCTACGGCACATTCGATACCGCCGATGGCCCCCTGAATTTGGCCCCCGCTACGCAGGATATGTGGGTTCGCCTGTGTGAAATACTGGAAACACCTGAATTGACCGCGGATCCCCGGTTCAAGACAAATGCCGATCGCATGCAAAACCGGATGAAGCTCAAGGAATTGCTGGAAGCCAGCCTGGGCAAGAAATCACGCATGCAGTGGACGTCCATCATGATCGAAGCGGGCATTCCCGCCGGCCCCATCAATACACTCGAAGATATTTTCAACGATGCGCAGCTAAAGGCCAATCGTCTGGTCGAGACGGTCGACCATCCCGTGCTGGGCACGCTCAAACAAGTGGGCTTGCCCATTTCCATGACCAGCATGCCCAATGGATCGGTGCGATCCGCTCCACCCCTGCTTGGGCAGCACACGGTGCAAGTGCTGACTGATTACGGTGTTGCCCAAAGCGAGATCGATGGATTGCTGGCAAGAAAAGTGGTGTATCAACACAACTAAGCGGCTAAATCGGGTATGCGCGGAAAAAATCAGGCGGCAGGGTAGAACAATGATTTATTAAAACCCTTTAATCACAGCAGGAGACAACGATGAAACTGAATAAATTATTACTATTGGCTGCCATGGTGCTGAGCGTTCCCACCTTGCATGCTGAAACCTTGAAGCTCACGCATCAATGGCCGCAAGGCGACAGCCGCGACAGCGGAGCGCGGTTATTCGCGCAGGAAGTCGCCAAGCACGATCCTTCGTTCAAAATCCGGATTTATCCCGGAGCTTCGCTGATCAGCAACCCGATCAAGCAAATAGACGCGCTGGCCGACGGTTCCATTGACCTGTCTGTTTTTCCCTTGGTCTATGGGGTTGGCAAGGCGCCTGAGTTTTCCATCACGATTTTACCGGGAGTCATGAGCAGCGTAGCCGATGCAATGCGTTTCAAGAACACCGATTACGAAAAGCTTTTGCAGGCTGTTGCCGAAAAGCAGGGGTTTCACATATTGACCTGGTGGTGGATGGAGGGCGGCATCGCCAATCGTGTGCGGCCTATTACCACGCCTGACTCGGTCAAGGGACTCAAGTTCAGGGGAGCCGACAGAACTATTGATGCCATGCTGAAAAATGCTGGAGCCTCGGTATTCTCCATGCCATCCACCGAGCTGTATAACGCCCTGCAAACCGGGGTTCTCGACGGTTTGATGACATCCTACGATACTTTTATAAGCATGCGTCTTTATGAGCAGACCAAGTACGCCACGTTAGGCGGGAAATACACCATGTTTGTCGTGTTCGAGCCTTTGGTGATATCGACCAAAGCCTGGAACAAGCTCACGCCGGCACAAAAAAAGATATTTAACGATGCCGCCGATGCAACGCAGGCCAGCTTTAATGCCGACCAGGAAAAAATCAAGGCGGAAGTTGTGAAGAAATTCGAAGCGGCCCACGTAAAAGTACAGGCCATGACCGAAGCCGAAAACAAAAGCTGGGTAACACTGGCGAAGAAGACCGCCTGGCCCGAGTATGCCCGCACCAGCCCGGAAGCCAAGAAATTGCTCGATACGGTAGAAAAGCTGAGCCAATAATTTCTATCATCTCCTTTTTGGCAACGGACCTTGGAGGCATGGACGATGCATTATCTTGACCGATGGGTTGGCAGGGCAGGTGTGTTCCTGGCCGCCTTGTCCGCCGTTTTATTATTGTCCGCCACGGTCATCATTACCTGGATGGTGTTCAAGCGCAGCATCGGCCTGCAGAACTCCTGGGAACTGGAAACCGCTATCGAGCTGATGATCGCGGCAATTTTCCTGGGTTCTCCGTATACGCTGGCCACGGGAGGGCACGTAAAAATGGATTTGCTTGAGTCCATCGTGCCGGGTCGAATACAACGCAAGCTGTCGCTGCTTGCCAAGCTGGCTGGCTGCGCCATTTGTGTTTATCTCGGTTGGGAGGGTCTGGGCATGGCCGTGCACGCGTTTGCCACCGGAGAACGCACGCTGGGCGTATGGCGGGCCCTGGTATGGCCGAAATATGCCACCATCCCTGTCGGAATGTTTCTGACTGCCTTGCAATATCTGGTTGAAATCAGAAAAGATCATGCAGTCAATGCGGACAAAAACAATCAAAGGAGTGAGGCATGACCGAGCTGCAAATAGGCGGATTATTGCTGATCGCCACCTTTGTCGTTTTATTTTCAGGGATTCCTATCTCGTTCGGATTGGTGCTGGTGTCAATTGGCTTCCTGTATGCGTTTGGCGATGGCCATGCGCTGGCATCGATCCCCAACACTTTCGTGGGTGAGCTTTCCAATTTTGCGCTGCTGACCATTCCGCTGTTTGTGCTGTTGGGTTGCGCGATTGGCGCATCCAGGGCCGGCAAGGATTTGTACGATTCCCTGCATCGCTGGCTCTTCAAGATACCCGGCGGCCTGGTTATCGCCAATATCATCGGCTGCGGGCTTTTCGCCGCCATGTGCGGCTCCAGTCCGGCTACCGCTGCCGCGATCGGTAAAGTAGGGATTCCGGAAATGATTAAAAGGAATGTATCGCCGCGCCTGGCCACCGGGTCAATTGCCGCGGGCGGTACCTTGGGTATCCTGATTCCGCCTTCCTTGACGTTTATCGTCTATGGGATAGTCACGCATACCTCCATTGCCCGCCTGTTCCTGGCGGGTGTCATTCCCGGCGTGATGCTGGTTGTGTTGTTTGCCGTGTATGCCTGGATAAGCAGTATGCGGACTATTAAAAATGCCTCATCCGTGCATATCACCGAGCACTTCACGTTTAATGAAAAAATAAGCGGAATAGTCCGCATTTCTCCTTTCCTGGCCATTATTATTGCCGTCACCGTATTCATGTACGGTGGCTTTGCCACGCCGTCCGAGGTGGCGGCGATTGCCGCGTTTCTCGCGCTGGCCATGGTGGCCATCGTCTACAAGACATACCGCATCAATGATGTGTGGCTGATCATGCGCGATGCGGTACGCGAATCATGCATGATTCTGATGATTGTCGCCGCCGCGGCTGTGTACGCATACATGATGTCGTATTTGTACATTACACAAAGCCTGGCCGAATGGATGTTCAGCTGGAACCTGAGCAATTGGGAATTGATTCTGATCCTGAATATTTTCCTGCTGGTTGCCGGGTTTTTCCTGCCTGCCGTTTCGGTCATTCTGATGAGCATGCCGGTCATTCTGCCCGTTCTGGCACATAGCCAGATAGATTTGATCTGGTTCGCCGTCGTGCTGACCATCAACCTGGAGGTCGGGCTGATTCATCCTCCCTTGGGCTTGAACCTGTTCGTTATTCGCGGCGTCGCTCCTAGCGTATCGCTGCGCGACATCATGCTGGGAGCGCTGCCGTTTGTCGCGATACTGTTATTGTTTATCGTGCTGCTGGCCGCGTTTCCCGGCATTGCCACCTGGCTGCCCGATACGTTAATGGGTGTGAGTACGTAGTTCCAGGTTTTATCACTCACCCTCTACAGAATACAGAGATACCATGGAAGATCAGGCACCCGGATTAAGCATTCATCAAAGTGTGGCGACGATTACGCTGCGGCGGCCCAGGCAGCATAACCGGATCGCGCCCGACGACTGCACGGTCATCAGCAAACAGTTGTCGCAGATCGCCGCTGATCCGGGTGTTCGCCTGGTAGTCATTACGGGCACTGGAACCAAAACCTTTAGTTCCGGCTATACCTTGGACGCCATACAAGATCAACTCGATAGCCGCTTCGAAGACATGCTTGATAGTCTCGAGCAGTTCCCACTGCCAACGATCTGCGCATTGAATGGCAGTGTTTATGGCGGCGGTACTGATCTGGCGCTGTGCTGCGACTTCCGGCTGGGCGTAAGGGGAAGCAAAATGCTGATGCCTGCATCGAGGATCGGTCTGCATTATTATCCGGGCGGCATCCGGCGCTATGTGGGCGTGCTGGGGCTGAGCACGGCAAAAAAATTGTTTATGACCGCACAAGCCATCGATGATATTGAAATGCTGCGCGTCGGTTTTTTAACAGAACTGGTCGATCCCTCCGGGCTCGACGCCGCAGTGCGAACTTATATTGAGTCTATTCTGGCCTGCGAACCCAACGTGCTGGCCACTATAAAAGCCGATGTAATGTCGACTGCGTATGGCTGTGCCGATCAAGACGTCTTGCGCGCCCATTACACCGCATCGCTGGCATCGCCCGAACTCCGTGCGCGCCTGGCCGTTATCAATGACAAGAAGCGGTAGGGCGCCCGGGGTGGTCTGCGTTAGTCATAGCGATTATGGTAATCGCCGTGTCATCCATGCATCCTAGAACAGACTTGAAAAAAATCCGAATGGTTCGCTGAATCCTGCGTTGGCTAGAGTGTTTACGGCATTCGATGGATTGGTAGCTTTGGTATATAAAGACGCCGTCTATCGGGGCTTGGGGTCAGGTCCGGCACGGCGTGCTTGATCCGGATCTACCTCGTCCAGGCGGGCGTCGGGCCAAACTCGCTACGCCGCTGGCGCGGCTACGCTCAAACATGGCCCGCCGAAAGCCCCCGCCTTCCCTACGGTAGCATCCGGCGCACGCCTTACGCCGGCCCTGACCCCAAGCCCCGATAGACGGCTCGCGTAATGGCATGCCTGGAATGAACTTGCCGGCCTCAGCGTATACCTCGATGCATGACCTCAATGCTTCTTCTCTATGCATTCCCGTAACGCAAGCCGCAGGGTGGGCGGTGCTGTGTAGTCCGGCGGTAGTCCAGCGCCGGGTGCTGACGAAGGGAAGGCGGGGGCTTTCGGCGGGCCCTGTCTGAGCAGTGCCTCGCGCGCGAGGCACTGCGAGTTGGCCCGACGCCCGCCTGGACGAGGCAGACCCGGGCAGTCGGGGTGCGTAGCACCTCGACCGCTGGACGTGCCGGACTACACAGCACCGCCCACCCTGCGGCGTCTTAATAGAACTACCCGTCCAATGTAATAACCAAAACCTGAACAGATCAAAACGAAAGCCACTGAAACGCGTCCAGTTCCGTATACACTTAAACCGAAAAAGCTCTAGCAGCTTGGCAACAGCCGCTTCGATGTTCGAACTTATTCGAAAGGGCCGGCCTTGACAAAGCCGCCGCCCTGGAATTGCACGGCAGGGTCGCTCAGGTCTGGCGCGGGCGTGCGGGCATAGACGGCGTCCCGAAATACATCGGAGCTATCTTGCGGCACGTAGCCCACGTGGTGCGCACGGGAGTTGTCCCACCATGTGACGGCGTTGCGGGACATCCCGAAAACAATGGTGTGGCCCAGCACCGGCGTGGTCAGGCATGCGGTAATCAACCGGTGCAGGTCATCGAAGCTGAGCCAGGTGGCCAGCATGCGGCGGTCTTTGGGTTCGGGAAATGAAGAGCCGATGCGCACGCACGCGGTTTCGATTCCATAACGGTCGAAGTAGAAGCGTGAGAGGTCTTCTCCGAACGCTTTGCTCAAGCCATACATGCCGTCGGGCCGTGCGGGATGGTCGGCGTTGATGGTTTCGCTCTGGCGATAGAAGCCTGTCACGTGATTGGAACTGGCAAACACCACACGCTTGACGCCGTTCCGGCGAGCTGCTTCATACAGGTTGTATATGCCGAGGATGTTGGCCTGCAGGATAGGGCCGAAAGGTCCTTCCACGGACACGCCGCCCAGGTGGATGATGGCGTCCACTCCCTCGACCATACGGTTTACCGCCGCGGCGTCGGCCAAGTCGGCCAGTACGATTTCCTCGCCCGCAAGCGCGTCGCCGAACGGCTGGACATCCGACAGGCGCAATACCGAACAATTGTCTTTAAGGCGTTCGCGCAGTGCTTTACCCAAGCCGCCCGCCGCGCCGGTCAGCAACAGCTTTTGATGAACTTTGGGAGTTGTTTTGTGCATTTCGGGTCCGGATCCTGTGTTGCGCATGGGGTTGTCTGCAGCCTGCCAGTTCTAAAAGGCCTTTTCAAGCTGCTTATAAGTTGTCTGACAACTTGTAATTGTCAAGGTTTTTACTTTGGCTTGTCAATAGTCTCTAAGTAATTTAAGGAGAAGTCCTAGATGTTTATATGGGAGGCACTCGATTCGTCGTCGATTGCGTGCGGCTGAATATAAGAAATATTCTGTTGTACGATAAGATATAAAATCTTCAGGTCCGCCTGGGAATATCCAGGCCTTTCGCCACGGCGGGGCGGGCGAGGAACGCATCCAGGGCTCGTGTGACATTTGGGAAATCCGCGATTCCCACCAGGTCGCCTGCCTCGTAGAAGCCGATCAGGTTGCGCACCCATGGGAATGTAGCCATGTCGGCAATGGTATAGCTTTCGCCAGCGATCCAGGTCCGATCGGCCAGGCGCCGATTCAGGACGCCGAGCAGGCGCTTCGATTCCGCAACGTAGCGGTCTCGCGGGCGCTTGTCTTCGTAATCCTTGCCGGCAAATTTATTGAAAAACCCAAGCTGGCCGAACATCGGACCGATTCCACCCATTTGAAACATCAGCCATTGAATCGTCTCGTAGCGGCCGGCGCAATCCCTCGGTATGAATTGTTTGGCCTTGTCGGCAAGGTAGATCAGGATCGCGCCGGATTCGAACAGAGGAAGAGGCTTGCCGTCCGGGCCATTGGGATCCAGGATGGCCGGGATTTTGTTGTTCGGGCTCAGCGATAAAAATTCCGGCGACATTTGATCCTGGGTGTCGAATTTGACGAGATGAGGCTCGTAAGGCAGGCCGGTTTCTTCAAGCATGATCGACACTTTGACGCCGTTGGGCGTGGGCAAAGAGTAGAGCTGGATACGGTCGGGGTGCTGCGCGGGCCATTTCCGGGTGATGGCAAAGACGGAGAGATCGGTCATGCTGGATCCTTGCGGGGTGGGTATCGGCTTGCCAGAATACCCAGAAAAGCCTGGCAATGAAAGTGGCGGGGGAGTCCGTCGGCTTATCCGATCCGTTTACATATTGTTGCGCCGATATTCCTGGAAGCTCGCATGCGGCGCGTAGAATGAAAACAGGCTTGCGCCGTCCGATGCGTCCCGAGAGGAATACCCGGAGTGAAAATGCCCAGATATGCAAAGCTTGTTTTATGGGGATTCGGCAGTCTGCTGATCCTTCTGGTTTTCAGTGTTGTGCTGTTGCTGACCGTCAATTGGAACCACGCGCGGCCGTGGGTCAGTCAGCAACTCAGCGAGCTGGTGGATCGTCCGGTGTCGATCAATGGCGATCTATCTATACAGTGGCAATGGCCGAAAACAGAAACGGGCTGGCGTGCATGGGTACCGTGGCCACGCATCGGGGCCGAGCAGGTCGTCATTGGCAATCCGCCCTGGAGTCCGCAGGAAAGCAATATGGTCGAGGCGGGTCATTTCGCCGCGCAGATCAATCCCCTGGCCCTGTTCGATCACGTCATTCAGATTTCGACTTTGGAGCTCGGGTCGGTCCAGGTGCTGTTGGCACGAGGCCGCGATGGACAAAACAATTGGAGCCTGAAGAAGGAAGATACCGCGCCACCATCGGACTGGACGTTCGATCTTCAGCAGGTGGCTTTGCAGCAGGTCGGCGTGCATGTCGAGGATGCGGTCAGTCAACTGGATCTCAAGACCGAGCTCGACACCCTGGACAGTACGACGCCGGATGGTTACGACCTGGGCTGGAAGGCCAAGGGCAAATTCAGGCGCGCCGTGATTGCCGGAGCCGGGCAGTCGGCCGGGGTCTTGTCGCTGCGGCAGGGAAGCAAGCCATTTCCGTTTGAGGGAAACATCAGGATCGGTGCAACCACCATTGCAGTTCGCGGTTCCGTAACCCGGCCCGAAGCATTGGCGGCGCTCGATGTGCACCTGAAGCTCAAGGGTTCCACCATGGCCGACTTATACCCGATACTCGGCGTCGCCTTGCCCAATACTCCCGCGTACAGCACTGAAGGCCATCTTGTCGGTGTGCTCGATCGCGCCGAGAACAGGTGGTCTTATCAGAACTTCAAAGGTACAGTGGGATCCAGCGATCTGCACGGGACTCTCGATTACATTGCCCGCAAGCCCCGTTCGCTGCTTAGCGGCACGCTGGAGTCGAAGCTGCTTCGCTTCAAGGATCTCGGCCCTCTGATTGGCGTGGATTCCAGCGATCATAAAGCCCAGAGCGGCGGCGCGGTGCAGCCGCCGGCAGGCAAGGTCTTGCCAGTCGAACCTATTCACACCGAAAGCTGGGGCACTATGGATGCCGACGTGACTTTTACCGGCCGGAAAATCCTGCGCAATAAAGATTTGCCGCTGGACGATATTCGTGCCCATATCAAGTTGAACGATAGCGTGCTGACTTTGGATCCCTTGTCCTTTGGCGTCGCGGGTGGGACTCTTGCTTCCAATATACGGATCGATGGCAAGGCCGTGCCCTTGAACGCGAAGATGACGATATCGGCGCGCCATCTCAAGCTGAAGAAGATGTTTCCCGCAGCACAGACGATGAATGCGAGCTTTGGCGAACTTCATGGTGATGCCTCGGTTTCGGCTCGGGGCAATTCCATTGCCGCCTTGCTGGGCCATTCGAATGGCACGGTCCAGGCGCTGGTCAGTAAAGGCACGATTAGCCATCTCTTGCTGGAAACGGCGGGTTTGAATGTGGCAAACATCGTCATCGTCAAACTTTTTGGAGACAATCAGGTGGAGTTGAACTGCATGGCCGCCGATTTCGGCATCAAGAACGGTCTTATGACGGCGCGTACGTTCAAGCTTGATACGAAAGATGCCATCGTGGACGTTACCGGGCAGATCAGTCTGGCGGACGAGCGGTTTGCGTTGGATATCAAGCCCGAAAACAAATCCTTTCGTATCTTTACCTTGCGAACTCCGTTGTACGTCAAGGGTACTTTCAAGAACCCCGATGTGGGTCTCTATAAGGGGCCTTTGCTGGCCAGGGCCGGGGCGGCCATCGTTCTGGGCGTGGTGGCCACGCCGTTTGCGGCGCTCTTGCCTTTGCTGAATCCAGGCTCGAGCGATTCCAATGGATGCAATGCCATGCTGGCTGCCGTCAGTGATAAGCCCAAGGTGCCTTCGGCGCGCAAAACGAAAAAGGTGCTTCCCTCCCATGAGAAGAGGGCTCGCTAGGGCGTTTTTGGTTCGAGTGTTTATGGCGCTGAACGTGTTTCAGTCACTTTGTTTTTGAGCCGTTGTTTTTTGGGGTTGTGAGTTTGGGCTGTGTTTGCCGTGTTGGCTTGGGGGGTTAATTCTATAAAGACGCCGCAGGGTGGGCGGTGCTGTGCAGTCCGGCACGTCCAGCGGTCGGCTAGCTGCGCTAGCCGACTACCCGGGTCTGCCTCGTCCAGGCGGGCGTCGGGCGAACTCGCCCGGCCTCGCGAGGCCGGGCTCAGACAGCGCCCGCCGAAAGCCCCCGCCTTCCCTTCGTCAGCACCCGGCGCTGGACTACCGCCGGACTACACAGCACCGCCCACCCTGCGGCTCGCGTTGAGGCAATGCAGCGAGGTATACATTGGGGAAGCTGCGTTGAGCCAATCACAGGCTACGTTGAGGTGGTGGGTGCTTAGTAAATCCAGGGTTTGGCACATCGTGATGTAGTGGCCATGTGATAGAGGCATAAGTGCTGGCACGTTACCTGTTCTATGGGTACAGGCCCATAACGGTAGATGCAAGCAAGTTGATTCCAGGCAAGCCCCGATAGACGGCGTCTTTAAATACCTATCCATCGAACCTCGTAAACAATCGAGTGTCGTAACCACTCGAATCAAAAATGCGCTAGCCAAGGACTTGGCGGCTAAGAGGGGTTCTTTCTGTGGCCAGGCTTTGCCCTGTGGCTTGCCAGCTCCACTTCGAGCGCGTCGATGCGGCGCAGCAGGTTCAATGCCAGCGCCAGGCCATGCGCATCCAGTTCGAAATCGTCGCGCAAGCGGCGCGCCATGCGGGCTACAGCTATGCAATTGGTATGGAAGAAGTAATTGCGCGGGTCGTCATTCGAGGGCTCGATGATTCCGGTTTCCACCAGGTCGAGCAAGACGTCCTGAGTCAGGCCCGACACCTCGACTACATGTTCGAGCGAGCAGATATCCGACGTATTCAGCCATATGCTTTCAGTGATGTGAATAGTCATGGCTAGGCTCCTGTATAGAGTTGCGCGCGCGGGTTGAATTTCGATTCCGCGGCAAGCCTGGTGAACAGATCGCGTTCGGTTTCGGTCAGCGCCTTGGGCACGTCGATATGTACCACGGCGTATAAATCGCCTTGAGCGCCCGAGGCAGCCGGCAGGCCCCGCTTGGCCAGACGGAGCTGGCGATCGGCAACGGTAGCCGCGGGAATCTTCATTTCTACCGTGCCGCCCAGTGTCGGTATCTGGACGCTGGCTCCCAGCGCGGCTTCCCAGGGGGTCAGGGGCAAGTCGATGTATAGGTCGTTGCCGCTGACCCGGTACAGCTTGTGGGGCTGGATCTTGATGACGAGATATAAGTCGCCCGGCTTGCCGCCGTGCAGGCCGGTTCCTCCTTTTTCAGGAAGACGCAGGCGCTGGCCGTCGGTTGCGCCTTTGGGTATGCGTACTCTGAATGTCTTCGGGATGCGGTGCAGCAGCCCTTGTGCATCGTACTCGGGCAGTGCGATGCTGATTTCCGTTTCCGCGCCGCTGTAGATCTGTTCCAGAGTGACCGGCACGGCGTATTCGAAATCCTGCCCATGCAGGGGGCGTTGTGTGTGTTCGCGCCCGCCGGCGCGCTGCGCCGCGGCGAAAGCGGCCAGCAGGTCGGCGAGGTCGACGTCGTTGAAGTCGGCTGGGGTTTCGTGGAAATGCTCTTGCCATTGGTGCGGCGGTACGAACTCCTCGCCCTGGGAGTGAGGCCCGAGATTATCGTACGCGGCGCGCTTTTCCGGATCTTTCAGTGTGGCATACGCCTCGGCCACGTTCTTGAATTTTTCTTCGGCGTCTGCATTTTTGGATACGTCGGGATGGTATTGATGAGCCAGCTTGCGGTAGGCCTTTTTTATGTCGGCCTGCGTGGCATTGCGTTCAATACCCAAGACTTGGTAGTAGTCGACGTATTTCATTGAGACTCCGCTTTGATGAACCAAGACTGAAACGTGTCAAGATTAACAATGAACGCAGACAATGGCAAAGCCGGCGACGCCTGCCCCGTTGCGCTAGGGTCCCGGGGGAGCAATCAAGGCTTCAAGAGCTTTGCGAAGCGTCGGCGGTAAAGGCACAGGCCGACGCGACTGCTTGTCGACGTAGACATGCACGAAGTGGCCATGCGCCGCCGAAAGCGGGTCGCCCTGCCTGAAAATGCCGATTTCATACCGGACGCTCGAATTGCCCAGATGCGCCACGCGAACGGCCGCTTCAATGGTATCGGGAAAGGCCAGGGAGGAAAAATAGTGGCAACCTGTTTCGACCACCAGCCCGATAACCTCGCTTTTTTCGATGTCGAGTACGCCCGCATCGATCAGGTAGCGGTTCACAACCGTATCGAAATAAGAATAATAGGTGACGTTGTTCACATGCCCATAGACGTCGTTATCCATCCAGCGGGTTGTAATGGACGTGGAGTGGCTGAACTCGGAACGATGGCGCGGCTGAGGTTTGGTCATGGGGAGTAGGTGATGTTTGCAAAGTGGCGGCAAACCCGGCGCTGGCGGTGCATCGCCGTGGCTGCCGTTAATAATAGCCTTATTGTTTCTTGTCAGAGGTCGATCAGTACATCGAATCCGCCGTATATCAGGCGCTTGCCGTCAAATGGCATGGAAGCGGCGTTCATCATGGGTGCCATGCGTGGATCCTTCATGACCTTGTCGTTGACTTCGTCGCGATGGGCGCGCGACTTATATACGATCCAGGCGAAGATGACGGTTTCGCCATCCTCAAGATTGACGCTTTGCGGGAAGGAGGTGAGTTTGCCGGGCTTCACGTCCTCGGCTATGCATTCGCGGTATTGCAAGGCGCCGTGTTCGCGCCAGATTGCGCCGCATGTGTTGGCCATTTTCCTGTAGGCCTCTACATTTTTTTTGGGGAGAGGAAGAACAAATCCGTCGACGTATTCCATGCTGTTTCTCCTTGGTGCCGCAGACGTGTGTGGGCGCCTGCCGCAACTTGTCGAGTCGATGAGTCGGAGTTTTGAAAAACATCTTGTGGACGGTGTCCACAAGATGTAGCATACACGATTTACGCTGCGCATGAAAAGCAATGCACCTTGCCGCAAACAGGCCGTGGCGGCGTGGGCTGCCGGCACTGCATCGGCGCATTCGATTAGTGATGCGCCGCGTCGATCAGCCTGGCATTTAGAAGCCGGGCCAGTCCTTGTGCGCCTTGCCGCATAACCTGATCATGATTCCATTTGAACAGCGGCTTTGCGATCGGCGCCAGGAAATTCATCCAGGGGCTGGTAGTATGCACATGCCACACATAGCGCAGGGTGGTAAGCGGGGCCTCGTGGGATAAATGCCAGCAGCCGATACCCTCCAGTTCGCCGCTGGCAAGACCTTCCAGAACCTCCAGCGGCACGGCTCGAATGACACGGATATCGAAGGTCAGCCGATAAGGTAGCCGGCCTTTCCAGGTAAAGCGCCGTAGGCTGCCAACACCATTGCCGTCGCCTCGCTCGGTTTCAACCACCTTTTCTACGCTATGCCACCATTGCGGCCATTGCGAGCAGCAAAAAATGGCGTCGGACACCTGCGATAAAGGCGCCTCGATGCGCCATGTAGTGACGAAACGAAATTCTGTCATGGGTCGTGCCGGTCAAAGTGGCTTGGCTTTCAGGACGTGCGCGACTGCCTGCATAGCAGGTCTCCTTTAAGGCTTCCGAGCCTAGCCTGTATTTTATATCTCCTGGATCCGATCTGTAGCGGCAAGTTTTTTGGCCGCCATTGCCCGAGGCGCCGATGGCCATGGCGGGAGGACCCGATGCGAATGTCCTGCTATGCTATTGCCACCAAAAATGCTGAGATATCTCGCGACGATGATCAAATTCGATGTAGCCATTGTGGGTAGTGGTTTGTCCGGCCTGACGGTGGCTTTGCACCTGGCCCGGGATAAACAAGTAGTCATTATTTCCAAGAAGGCCTTGCTCGATGGCGCCAGCAACTGGGCGCAGGGAGGCATCGCCGCGGTGCTGGATTCTCACGATAGTCACGCCCAGCATATTGCCGATACGCTGACGGCGGGTGCGGGGCTATGCGACGAGGCGGCGACGCGCCATATTGTCGAGAACGGCAAGCCGGCGATAGACTGGCTGATTGAACAGGGCGTGCCCTTCACCCCCGATGCCAGCGCCGAATTGGGCTTTCACCTGACGCGCGAAGGCGGACATAGCCAGCGTCGCATCATTCATGCCGCGGATGCCACCGGCCACGTGGTGCAAACTACGCTGGAACAAAAGATACGGGCGCACAAGAATATTACTCTGCTGGAAAATCATTCCGCCGTGGAGTTGATCACCAGCAGAATTTTTCGCGGAAAAATCGATCCAGCAGCCGAAGACGGCACCGCTGGCGACAGTCTGGCGGAACCCGCGCAATGCCTGGGCTTGTATGTCTTTGACGAAATCAGCGGCGGCGTGAAAACCATTCTTGCGAGCCACACGGTGCTGGCTACAGGCGGTGCCGGCAAAGTCTATCTGCACACCAGCAACCCGGACACGGCCACGGGCGACGGCATGGCCATGGCCTGGCGGGCCGGGTGTCGGGTGAGCAATATGGAGTTCATGCAGTTTCATCCAACCTGTCTTTATCATCCGGCCGCCAAATCGTTCCTGATTTCCGAAGCGTTGCGCGGCGAGGGCGGGATATTGAAGATCCCGCTCGATGCATCGGCGGATCCCGGCCTGAGGTTCATGCAGCATCATGACGAGAGGATGGAGCTGGCGCCGCGCGATGTGGTGGCGCGCGCGATCGATTTCGAGATAAAAAAGCGCGGCCTCACGCATGTGGATCTGGATATCAGTCATTGTTCGCCGGCATTTATCGAGGAACACTTTCCCACTATTCAAGCCCGCTGCCTGAGCTACGGCATCGACATTGCGCGCCAGCCTATTCCTGTTGTGCCCGCCATGCATTTCACGTGTGGCGGGGTGGTGACCGATCTCGAGGGCCGCACGGATATTCCGGGCCTGTATGCCGTGGGAGAGACCGCCTGCACTGGTTTGCATGGCGCCAACCGGCTGGCGAGCAACTCCTTGCTGGAATGCCTGGTGATAGGGCGCAACGCCGCCCGGCATATTGAGTGCCAGGAGGTTCGGGTGGAACCGGGTTTGCGGGAATCGATACCCGATTGGGACGATAGCCAGGTTACCGACCCCGATCAAGCCGTAGTGGTTTCACATGCCTGGGACGAGCTGCGGCGATTGATGTGGGACTACGCGGGGATCGTGCGCACCGACAAAAGATTGGCGCGCGCCCGGCATCGCATCGGTTTGCTGCGGGACGAGATCGAGGCGTACTACCGCGTTTATCGGGTGGATGGCAATATGCTGGAGTGCCGCAATCTGGTTCAGGTGGCGGCACTGGTTGTGGAAAGCGCCTTGTTGCGTAAAGAAAGCCGCGGCCTGCACTTCAGCCAGGATTATCCTTACTCATTGCCCAAAGCGCTGCCGACCGTGCTGACGCCCGGCGTCAGATAGCGCCTTACGCGGTTGCGACGATGCGCATTGAAAAATCGACGGCCCGGATGTCTTTCGTCAGGCTGCCGATTGAAATGCGATCCACTCCGGTCTCGGCAATATTGCGCACGGTTTCTTTGTTGATTCCCCCTGATGCTTCCAGCAAAGCACGGCCGGCGGTAATCGCCACTGCCGCGCGCATCGAGTCGAGATCGAAATTATCCAGCAAGACCGATGTGGCTCCCGCCTCCAAGGCTTGCTGAAGTTGGCTCAGGTTTTCTACTTCTATCTGGATCGGCACCGCCTGCGGCAGAGCCAGCGCGCGCTTCATTGCCGCGGCCACTCCGCCTGCCGCCGCGATATGATTTTCCTTGATCAGCACGCCATCGTACAAAGCCAGCCGCTGATTGCTGCCCCCGCCCACGCGGACCGCGTATTTCTGGGCCAACCTTAGCCCAGGCAGGGTTTTGCGCGTATCCAGGATTTTCGCCCGGGTGCCGTCAATGACACGGACGTAGTCGCGCGTCGCGGTTGCCACGGCGGACAGCAATTGCAGAAAATTGAGCGCGCTGCGCTCCGCCGTCAGCAAGCCACGGGCCGGCGCGTGAATACGGCACACCAGGCTATTTGCACGCATGACATCGCCTTCCGCGTACTGCCACTCGATGCGCGTGCGTGGATCGCAGCGCTGCATGACGGCCTCAAACCATGGCGCACCGCAGAGCACGGCGTCTTCGCGCACTTTCAGTTCGGCGGTTTTAAAGTCGTCAGCGGGTACCAGAAGCCCGGTGGTGTCGCCGCTACCCACGTCTTCCGCGAGCGCGGCGTCGATGTTGGCCATGAAGGCGGCCTGGAGCGCGGCATCGAAAGGCGCCAAGGGATTGCGCAGGGTCGAGGCTTGCTGATTCATGCGGGGCCTATTCCAGAAAAAAGGGCGTGTTCTTTGGCGAGATCGCCGCTGGGGCGAACATTGGCTTTGCGCTGGGCGGCAAAATCCAGCATACGATCGATACACACGACCGCGCGGCTGCCGATGTCCGCGTCCAGGGTTATTTCGTTGCCGCCGGATTCCAGCGCATCGGCCAGATTCTGCAGCGAGTTCATCGCCATCCAGGGGCAGTGCGCGCAGCTCTTGCACGTTGCGCTGTTGCCCGCGGTGGGTGCGGCGATAAAGTATTTGCCCGGCGCCGCACCTTGCATTTTATGCAACAGGCCCATATCGGTCGCCACAATGAATGTGCTTGCGTCCAGCCTTTGTGCCGCGGCGATGAGTTGCGAGGTCGAGCCCACTACATCGGCCTGCGCGACCACGGCCGCGGGCGATTCGGGATGCACCAGCACCTTGGCGGCGGGATGTTCCTGTCGCAACAGTTCCAGCTCCAGTCCCTTGAACTCGTCGTGCACCAGGCACGAGCCTTGCCACAGCAGCATGTCGGCGCCGGTTTCTTTCTGGATGTAGCCGCCTAGATGTTTGTCGGGCGCCCAGAGTATTTTTTTGCCCTGCGCATGCAGGTGCGCCACGATGTCCAATCCGATGGATGAGGTGACCATCCAGTCTGCGCGCGCCTTCACGGCGGCGCTGGTGTTGGCGTAAACCACCACGGTACGATCGGGATGGGTGTCGCAAAACTCGGTGAATTCGGTGGCATCGCACCCCAGGTCGAGTGAGCACGTCGCTTCCAGGTCGGGCATGATCACGCGCTTGTGGGGGCTCAGGATTTTGGCTGTTTCGCCCATGAAGCGTACTCCCGCCACGATCAGTGTGCGGGCCTCGTGGTCGCGCCCGAAACGGGCCATTTCCAGCGAATCGGACACACAGCCGCCGGTTTCTTCCGCCAGGTCTTGAATGTCGGCATCGACATAATAGTGCGCCACCAGCACGGCCTGTTGCTGCGCAAGCAGGCGCCTGATACGTTCCTTCAGTCCGTGTTTCTGGTCTGGGGAGGGAGGGGCGGCGATGCGCGCCCATGCCTGGGCACTGGTGCTGCAGCCCGATGACATATGCGGCCGTTCAAATTCAATGGCTTTGAGGTTCGACATGGAGGAACGAGAAAAAGAAAGGAGAACGCAATAATACGTCACCGAGGCCGGCCGTCAAACCAGCGTGTTGTAATGAGCATGAAACAGATGGTTCCGGCGCGGCGGCGCAGGACAAAAGAGGTGGGATATTCAATGAAATTCGATGCGGTCATTTTCGATTGTGACGGTGTCCTGGTGGACAGCGAGGCAATTACCACGGGGGTGCTCAGAGAAATGCTCGAGGAATTAGGCTGGCCTTTAAGTCACCAGGAGTGCCATGCATTGTTTGTGGGCAAGGCCGTCCAGGATGAGTTGGCGATTATCCAGCAGCACACCGGCAGGAAGCCGGGCCAGGGCTGGATCGATGAATTCAGGATTCGGCGCAACAGCGCGCTGAGCCTGAATCTTGAGGCGGTGCCAGGTATTCACGAGGTTCTGTCCCGGATTTCGCCGTATTGGCAGTCCGGCATTGCCTGCGCCTCGGCGGCGGATCGCGGAAAAATCAGCTTGCAGCTCGATAAAGTCGGGCTGCTGGGGTATTTTGAAGACAGGATGTTCAGCGGCTATGAGGTTGCCAGAAACAAGCCTTTTCCGGATGTGTACCTGGCTGCCGCCAAGGCGCTGGATGTGGCCGCGCAGCGTTGCGCCATTGTTGAAGACAGCGTAACAGGCGTTTCGGCGGGTGTCGCTGCCGGTGCCACGGTTTTTGCCTACTCCCCTTTGGGCCATGACGAGCCTCTGTTTCAGGCCGGGGCCTCGGCGGTTTTCACCGACATGGCGGCGCTGCCTGACTTATTGATGTGATTCTTTGGCCCGCGGCCTTCGGCGGCTTTATGAAGAAGCGAGGACTATGATAGGTCCTGACAACAGGCTTGAAGTTTTCATAATGCAGTTGGAACCAGGAGCATGAATATGGATCAATCGATATTTCCCGCCATGACTAAAGAGCTCGCCAAGCAACGCGCCGATCTGGCGCCGGAGACTATGGCCGCGTTCAAGGCATTTAGCGCGCAGGTGTTCGCCGAGGGAGCCCTGCCCAAAAAAATGAAGCAACTGATTGCGGTGGCCGTCGCGCATGTCACGCAATGTCCCTATTGCATTCGTGGTCATACCGAACTTGCCGTACGGGAGGGCGCCAGCGAACAGGAAATCATGGAGGCCATCTGGGTTGCTTCGGAAATGCGGGCGGGCGGAGCCTATGCCCATTCCGCCCTGGCGCTGGATACGATCAATCACGCAAAAAACCGGCACAGCGCCTGAACGTCACTCTTCGCAATAGTCATGGCAACAGTCGGGCCATCGGGCTCGACACTCCGGTGGACATGAATAGCGCTTAAAAAGAGTCACCTGGTCTGGTAGCTATACGAATTTCAATATGAATGATATGAAATTTTCATTTTTATTCATATATGGAAAACGACAAAATCGAACGGATGCAGATGCTGCTATAGAAGCAGCCATGCGTAGCGGCGGCATTTTGCCCGTCGGCCAATTTCATATTGGCGGTATCCATCCATACGCAAGAATAAACCTGTCCGGAGACAACCATAATGAATACAAGACTTGCCTTGAAACTGGGGGTGACAGCACTTCTGGGAATGCTGCCGTGGATTGCGATGAATGCCCGTGCCGACACGTATCCCAGTCATTCGATGACGATAGTCGTCCCGTTCTCGGCGGGCGGCGGCGCCGATATCGTCGCGCGGCTCTTGGCGCAGGAATTGTCCAAGAATTTGGGTAATGCATCCATCATCGTCGATAACAAGGCCGGCGCATCCGGAAATATCGGCGCCAATTATGTGGCGCGGGCCAAGCCGGACGGATATACCCTGCTGCTGACCAACAGCACCATGACGATCAATGGCAGCCTCGGCTTCACGCAGGGCTACGACGTCAAGAAGAGCCTGGAGCCTATTGCAAACCTGGTGTCCACGCCCATTGCCCTGGCGGTGAACAGCAAACTGCCGGTGAAAAGCGTGGCCGATCTGGTGGCGTATGCAAAGCAGCATAAAGGCAGCTTGAGCTACTCTTCTTGCGGAACCGGAACTCCACAGCACTTCGCCGGTGCCGATTTCAATTTGCTGGCGGGGCTGGACATTCTGCATGTGCCATATAAAGGGTGCGCGCCAGCCGTGAACGATGGCTTGAGCAATCAGGTGCCGATCTTGTTCAGCACGATTCCCAATGTGGCGCCGCATGCCGAGGCGGGGCAGCTGCGGATGCTTGGCGTTGCCTCGAAGAACCGGCTGTCGTTCATGAATGACGTGCCCGCCATTGCAGAGACACCGCCGTTTTCAGATATGGACATATCGGTGTGGTTCGGCTTGTTTGCGCCGGCAGGCCTGCCGGAGGACGTCCGCCAGAAACTTGAGTCGGCGGTATTGACCACCATGAAAGAGAAGAAGCTTCAGGGCGAATATAAAGACCGCTATTACGAGGTCGATGTCCTGAACTCCAAGGATTTTGCCAAACGGGTCGATAACGATTTGGCCACCTACAAGAAGCTGGCTGATCAATCGCACATTTCGCTGAAATAACACTTTATAAAGATTCAAGGAAAGCACGGCCATGAGCAATGAGCTGCAATTCGGTGTGGAAGACCTGGTGTTTGCAAATCGCATTCTTGCGAAATATGGCGTGCTTGACGGCTTTGGGCATGTCAGCATGCGCAATCCCGATAAGCCGGAACATTATTTTTTGTCGCGTTCCCTGGCGCCTGAATTGGTTGCGCAAAATGACATTATTGAATATGACCTCGACTCCGTGGCGGTAAACGGCGATTCGAGAAGACCGTATCTTGAACGTTTTATTCACGGAGAAATCTATAAGCAGCGGCCGGATGTACAGGCGGTAGTGCACAGCCATTCGCCCTCGGTCATTCCATTCGCCGCGTCCAGCGTACGCCTGCGCCCTATTTATCACATGGCGGGCTTTCTCACCGGCGGTGCGCCGGTATTCGATATCAAGAGCAAATTCGGTTGCACGGATTTGCTGGTCACCTGCGCCGAACATGGGGCCGAGTTGGCGAAAATCCTTGATGGATCCAGTGTTTCCCTGATGCGCGGCCACGGTTTTGTTGCTGTTGGCGGCGACGTGTCGGTTGCGGTGTATCGTGCCATCTATACGGAATTGAATGCCTCCCTGCAAGAGAAGGCGATCAATCTCGGTGGAGAAATCATTTATCTGGATGAGCAGGAAGGGCAAAATGCGGATGCCACGATCCGGGGCGTTATGCACAGGCCGTGGGAACTCTGGAAGCAAAAGGTGGGCGCCTTGTAGTTCGCTCCAGCTTGTGTCATGTTTGTGCGACAGAAGGGCTGCGGTTTCGCAGCCCTTCCTGCATTCGTTATACGAAAATCAATAAAGCGGCTAGCATAAGGCCTCATGAATACTTTGAATAGACCTCCCACACCGATTGCTGCAACCTTGATCGCCGCGCTCGGACTTGCGTCCGCGATGGGTATAGGGCGCTTTGCGTTTACACCCTTGCTGCCCCTGATGCAGCAGAGCTTCGGCCTGACCCTGCGGCAGGGCGCCTGGCTGGCAAGCGCAAACTATATTGGGTACCTTCTGGGAGCGCTCGTCAGTCTGATTTTCAATCCGGCGCCGGGCCGTGCGGCGCGGCTCAGCCTTCTCTGGATCGCGGTGCTGACGATTGCCACCGGGTTGACACACATGTTCGAGGCGTGGGTAGTACTGCGTCTGCTTACCGGCGTGGCAAGCGCCTATGCCCTGATCGGCATTTCGTCGTGGGTATTGAATGTGCTTTCGCAACAACCCTCGACTTTTTATGGCTGGGTCTTTGCCGGAGTCGGCCTGGGGATGATACTTGCCGGGTTTACCGGTCTGGCGGCCGGTGTCTGGCATCAATCTCCCGACCATGCATGGCTCGCCATGGGTGTCTTTGCGGTTGCGGTGTTGGTCCTGGCGTGGCGTCCGCTCAATTGGGGGGCAGGCGCGCCGCGTGCCGTGGCGGCGCACACGGCCCAACGCATGGGTGTCGAGGGTTGGAAAATTACTTTTTGCTATGGCGCTTTTGGCTTTGGCTACATCATTCCGGCCACATTCCTGCCGGCGTTTGCACGCCAGTTGATCAGCGATCCGTCCGTGTTCGGTTGGGTTTGGCCGGTATTTGGGGCGGCCGCGGCCCTCTCGACCATAATCTCCGCCTATCTATTCAAACAGGCATTGCCGCGAAATGTATGGGCATACAGCCTTGTCGTGACGGCCGTCGGAGTTCTGGCGCCCGCCCTGTACCCCTGCCTGGCGACGGTCGTGATCAGCACCTTCTGTGTGGGCGGCACCTTCATGGTGGTGACGATGGCGGGCCTGCGCGAGGCGCGCTTGGTGGCAGGCGCCGACGCTTCAAGGCTGATCGCCGCCATGACTACTGCTTTCGCCGTCGGGCAATTGCTGGGGCCTTTGACAATTCCGCCCGGCACATTGCAAGAATCGATTTTCTACCCCAGTGTGGGGGCGGCTTGCCTGTTGCTGGCCGCCGCAATTACATTATTGCGGCGTCGTTCCACTACATAATCAGTGAAAAAGGATTCCGATGAGCACCGTACGCACTCGCGCCGATCTGTTTTGTAAACGTTATGGGCTGGGCCTGCCCATTTTGCTGGCGCCGATGGCGGGCGCATGTCCGCCGTCGCTGTCGATCGCGGTGGCCGATGCGGGCGGGCTGGGTTCTTGCGGCGTGTTGTTGATGCAGGCGGCCGACATCGCCGCCTGGGTGGCAGAATTTCGCGCGCATACCCAGGGCGTGTTCCAGCTCAATCTGTGGATACCCGATCCCAAGCCGGTGCGCGATGCGCGGCACGAAGCCTCGATTCGCGAGTTCCTTTCCGCTTGGGGGCCGGCTGTGCCCGCGGATGCCGCCGACGCGTCGCCGCCCGATTTTTCCGCTCAGTGCGAAGCCATGCTCGAGGCCAGGCCGCCTATCGTTTCCTCGATCATGGGCCTGTATCCGGCCGAATTCGTCAAAGAGCTCAAGGCCCGGGGCATCGCCTGGTTTGCCGTTGTGTCCACCGTGGCCGAGGCCAGAGCGGCGGAAGCCGCCGGGGCGGACGTGGTGGTTGCCCAGGGCATGGAAGCGGGAGGGCACAGGGGGTGTTTCGATGCCAGCCAGGCCGAGATACAGCAGGTAGGCTTGTTTTCCCTGCTGCCCGCGGTTGTGGACGCGGTGAAGATACCTGTTGTCGCCACGGGCGGCATCGCCGATTCGCGAGGCGTTGCGGCGGCACTGACGCTGGGGGCGAGCGCGGTACAGATCGGCACGGGTTTTTTACGCTGCCCCGAAGCCAAGCTTAATCCGGCCTGGGCCAGGGCCCTGGCCGATGCGGCACCGGAAGGCACCGTCGTAACCCGTTCGTTCAGCGGCCGGGCCGGCCGCAGCATTGCTACCGATTATGTGCGGGCGGCGAGCGCCGCCACGGCCCCGGTTCCGGCGCCTTATCCGGTGCAGCGCGGCCTGACGGCGGCCATGCGCAAGGCGGCCCAGCAAAGCGGCGACATACAAAGAATGCAGGCGTGGGCGGGGCAATCCGCGGGCATGGCTTCGGATCGGCCGGCGCGCGAGCTTGCCCGCTCGCTTTGGGATGATGCGCAGCTATGGCTGCCTTGACGGCTTTTCGCCGGGCGCGCTGCTACATTTCCTGCGGGGCGGCCATTTCCCAGGCGGGCCCTTTGAGCTCCACGAGATTGCCATCCGGGTCGTTGATATAGAGGGAAGGCCCTTCGCCTTGGGCTCCGTAGCGGGATACGGGGTCTCCTACCTGGACATCGTGCCGCCGCAGATGCGCCTGTATTGCTTTGGCATCGAAAGGCGCTATGCTTAAACAGAAGTGATCGAGATTGCGCGCTTCCCGGCCAGGCGCGGCGCCGCCCTCGCGGCCCAGTATGCCGTCGATGGTGATCAGGTCGATCAGCGAATTGCCGGCGCGGATCTGATACAGCCCCAGGTCGTCCCGGATGCGGTCCATTGAACAGCCCAACGCGTTCAGATAGAAACTCAGCATGGCTTGAAGGTTCGAAACGCGCAGCACGATGTGGTCGATGTGTTGGATTTTGAACATGATGTCTCTCGCTAGAGTACTTTCTGTTCATGAAGCCGGCCCGGCAAACGCAACTTGCAAGAATCGGTTCCGTGGCAGAGGTGTGTGAGGCCTGATTTATTTGGGTGTTGATCCTTTGATATGCGCGGCTCGCAGAAAATCGAAATCCACACCTTTGTCGGCCTGGGTGACTGAATCCAGAAACAGCTTTTGATATCCTCGTTCGGCGGTGGGGGGGGTAACAGGCTTTTCTTTCATGCGTTTTTGCAATTCGGCGCTGGAAACCAGCAGGGAGATTTCCCGGTTCTTTACGCTCAGCCGGATCCGGTCGCCATTCCGGACGTATGCCAGCGGGCCGCCGATGGCCGATTCGGGGGTGACATGTAAAACAATCGTGCCGAATGCGGTGCCGCTCATGCGGCCGTCGGAGATTCGCACGATATCCTTGACGCCTAGAACGGCCAGTTTTTTGGGAATCGGGATGTAGCCGGCTTCCGGCATGCCCGGGGCACCTTTGGGCCCAATGTTCTTCAGGACCAGGATATCGTCTTCCTTCACGTCCAGATCGTCGGAGTCGATTCTGTTAGCCAGGTCTGCGGCGTTTTCAAATACGACAGCCCTGCCTTCGTGCTCCATCAGTTTCGGATGCGCTGCCGACTGCTTGATAATGGCGCCATCCGGGGCCAGATTGCCTTCAAGTACGGCAATCCCGCCTTGCGGGTAAATGGGGTCTTTGATGGTTTTCACCACGTTTTGTGCAAACCCGGCGCCCGCGAGCTCCATTTCCTCGCCCAGGGTTCGCCCGGTGACGGTCAGGGCATCCAGCTTGAGCAAGGGCTTTAGCTCGCGCAGCAAGGTGGCCATGCCGCCGGCCTTGTGGAAGTCTTCCATATAGTGTTGGCCGGACGGTTTCAGATCCAGCAGAACGGGCGTGTCGCGTCCCATACGATCCAGTGCCTTGAGGTCGATATCCAGCCCCAGGCGGCCGGCTATTGCAGTCAAGTGCACGATGCCGTTGGTGGAGCCACCGATGGCAAGCAGCACGCGCATGGCATTTTCAAATGCGTCGGCCGTCAGTATTTTGTCGATTGTAAGGCGTTTTATGGCAATCTGTACGGCCTGGGCGCCTGTCAGTTCGGCTATGCGCATTCTGTCGGCCGTTACCGCCGGAGGCGAAGCCCCGCCGGGAACGGTCATGCCCAGGGCTTCGGCGATGCAGGCCATGGTGCTGGCCGTCCCCATGACCGAGCAGGTGCCGACGCTGGCTACCAGTTGGTCGTTAACCTCGGCAACTTCCACGTCATCGATTTCCTGGGCTCGGTATTTGCCCCAGTATCGGCGGCAGTCGGTACAGGCCCCAACACGCTCGGAACGATGCGAGCCGGTCAGCATGGACCCGGTAATGAGTTGAATCGCCGGTATGCCGGCCGAGGCCGCGCCCATTAGCTGGGCAGGCACGGTTTTGTCGCAGCCGCCTATCAGCACGACGGCATCCATGGGCTGCGCCCGGATCATTTCCTCGGTATCCATCGACATCAGGTTGCGCAGATACATGCTGGTTGGAAATGAAAAGCTTTCATGGATGGATATGGTCGGGAAATCCATGGGCAAGCCGCCCGCCAGCATGATGCCGCGCTTGACGGCCTCCATCAGTTGCGGAGCATTGCCGTGGCAGGGGTTATAGGCGCTGCCGGTATTGGCTATGCCGATGACGGGCCGGTCCAGCGCCGTATTGGTGTAGCCCGCGCCCTTGATGAAAGCCTTTCTCAAGAAAAGCGAGAAGGCGTTATCGCCATAGCTGGTCAGGCCTTTGTTCAAACCGGTGGCGTCGACATTGGGTGTGGCTGATTTCTTGGGCATGGCCTGTTTCTTTGTTCCGCTGTTCGCTGGGATTACTGTCTTCATTTTTAGACAAGGCCTGGATAAATGCAATATTTAATTGATCCGGGCCGGCCTGCGGGCTTGCATGCGTTGCACCAGCAGCAGCCCCGACACGACCAGCGCAATGGAAAGGCACAAGGTCCAGGATGGCAGGTGTTGCTCTATCGGCAATTCGATCAGTGCGGCGGTAACCGGCCCCAGTGCCTGGAAAGCCACGACGCGGCTGGCCTCGATGCGGCCGAGTGCCCACAGCCAGAGATAATAGCCAAGCCCGCTGGCGAAACCCATGAATACGACATTCAGCCACTGGACGAGGTTCAGCGGCGGCCAAAGCGCCTGGCCCGTGGATAGGCAGGCGACGGCCAGAAACACTACAGAAGAGAACATTGCGATTCCGCTTGTGGGCAGGGCGGGATAGCGCTTCAGATAGGGCCGGTACAGCACGCTGCAGCTTGCGCCGACGATGGTTGCGCCGATGATCGCGGCGGGCGATGTCCAGCCTGTGCCACCGCCCGCGGCCAGGGACGAGGGGTTGAGAGAAACCGCCACCCCGGTAATCGCCAGCAGGATGCCGATTGTTTTGGTGCCATCCAGGGTTTCCTGGCGCAGCGCCAGTGCAAGACACATAGTGACCAGGGGCATGGTCGAGAAAATCAGCGCGCACAGCCCCGCCGACAGCGATTCGAGTGCATAGTTCACCAGCACGATCAGCACGGCGAACTGCAGGATTCCCAGCGCTGCGATGGCCACAATATCCTTGGCCGTATATTTGGGCCAGCGAATGCCGAGCAGGGGTATGAGCAGAAAGGCCAGGCCTATCAGATAGCGTAAAAACGCCAGCGTTACCGGAGACACGGCAGGAGCGACGACTCGGGTGGCGACCATTGCGGCGCCAACGAGCACGCCCGTGGCCGCGGCGGCGCCCAGCGCGAGCCGGTATGCATTCACAGAAGGAGCTCCCAGGTTTCGCCGACCAGGTCTTTGCCGAAACTATGGTGCGGTTCTTCTTCGACCAGCTTGAAGCCGGCGTTCTGATAGATGCGGCGTGCGCCGATCAGGATGCTGTTGGTCCAGAGCACCAGTTTCCGGTAGCCCAACTGCCTGGCATGTCGGATGCACTCTTCCACCAGGCGCTTGCCGATGCCCAGGCCGCGGGCTCCGGGCTCCACGTACAGCAGTCGCAGTTTTGCAGTATCTGCCGTATGCCGCACCAGAAACACCGAACCGACGACCGCGCCGTTCTTTTCGGCAATCCAGCTGCGCTCCCATGCGGGGTTGAAATATCTGATGTACTTGGCGATGACTTCCGCCACCAGTGCTTCGAAATCGGTATTCCAGCCGTATTCCTGAGCGTATAGGGCTCCGTGCCGGTGAATGACCCAACCCATGTCGCCCGCTTGCGGTTCTCGCAGCAGATAGGTTTGGCTGGGCTTGCCCAGCAAGCCTTCGATCTGGTGCATGGCGTCGACCAGTTGCTGTTGCTCGGCTTGTGTAAGCTGTTCCAGCATGGCTGCCACCTCTTGGTGCGAGGCCTTGTCCAAGGGCTCGAAGCTGGCACGGCCCTGGCGAGTCAGGGCAAGCAGAGAGGCTCGCGCATCGGTTTTGGAACGTGTTTTCTCGATGAGCCCGCGTTTTTCGAAGCCTGCGATGACACGGCTGAGATAGCCGGCATTCAAGCCCAGTTCGTTCACCAGATCGGTTGTTGTCAGCTTGGCTCGATGAGCCAGCTCGTAAAGAATCCGGACTTCGGTCAGGGAGAACTTGCTGTCCAGCAGATGCTCGCGCAGCACGCCGATCTGGCGGGTGTAGAAACGGTTGAAGCGGCGGACCGTTTCGGCCCGATCTGCGAGTTGCCTGGCGTCCATTTTGATTTCTCCCAAAATTTGCTAGAAGCAATTATATATGTGCTTTTAGCAATTAAAAAATGGCTGTGCGTAGAATATACGGAGTGTTTTATGATCTTACTTATTCGCAATCAGGCCAGGCTCAGGACATGTCGCAAAAAATACCCCTATTGGTGCTCGTTCCGCTTCAAACGATATACCGGGATCAGGTTTCCCAGGCTTACGACATGGTGTATGCGCCGGACAAGGCCGCACGCAACGAGGCCATTGCCCGGGACGGGGCGCGTATTCGGGGGGTGCTGACCATAGGAACGATTGGGTTGACCGGCCAGGAGATGCAGGCCATGCCGGAGCTGGAGATCGTTTGCTCGCTGGGCGTGGGTTACGAAAATATCGATATTTCCGCGGCGCGGCAGCGGGGAATTACTATTGCCAACGGCGCCGGTACTAACGATGCCTGTGTTGCCGATCATGCATTCGGCCTGCTCATTGCGGCGGTGCGCGGCATCGTAACACTGGACCATGCCGTTCGCAGCGGGATGTTCCGCGATGCTTTGCCCGCCTACTCACCTACCGTGGCGAACAAGCGCCTGGGTATTGTGGGCCTGGGCATGATAGGGCGGCAACTCGCCAAGAGGGCAGCCGGATTCGACATGGAGGTGGGCTATCACAGCCGCAGCCGGCGCGACGATGTGGCCTATGCGTACTTCGATAGCGTTCAGGACCTGGCCAAATGGTGCGATTTTCTGATTGTTGCCACACCGGGGGGGCCTGCTACGCGGCATCTCATCAATACGCCGGTGCTCGACGCTCTTGGACCGCAAGGCGTGCTGGTCAATGTCTCGCGGGGCAGCGTGGTGGATACCGAGGCGCTGGCCGCGGCCTTGCGCCGTGGCAGCGTTGCTGCGGCAGGCCTGGATGTGTACGAGAGCGAACCCTTGGCGCCGGAATCCTTGATCGATCTGCCCAATGTGGTGCTGACTCCTCATGTGGGAGGGCGTTCACCTGAAGCCATGCAGGCCTCGCTTGATCGGTTTCTGGAAAACATCGGCGGCCATTTTGCGAATCGCGGGGTGGTTTCACCGGTCCTGGCCGAAGGCTGATCTAAGCAAACAGCACGCTAGCGTGGCAAAGGGCTGCGGGGATGGGGTCAGGCCGCGGGCGATGTGTTGCGGGGCAAGGCCCAGGTGCTTACGACCTGGGCAACCGGGTCGCCGCCGTCGGCCGGCTCCAGCAATACTTCTCCGGCGGTGAGCTTGCCGATTTTCAGCAGGCGGGCGTGGGCCAGCACGTCGCCCGCCGGTGTTTTGCGCAGAAAATTGATGGTCAGGCTGGCTGTGACCGCTTCGGCATTGCCGCTGGCACCCACCACTGCGGCATAAAGCGCCAGGTCCGCCAGGCCCATGAGCATGGGGCCTGCCACGATGCCGCCCAGACGCTGGTTGGAGCTGCGTGCCGGCAGCCGCAATAGCGCGGTGCCGTAGCCGATTTCCAGCACCTCTATTTCCAGCTGTGCGGCAAAAGGGTGCTGTTGCTCGAGCAGTTTATTGAACTGGGCAACAGTAATTCTGGGTGTGGCAGCGGCGGAATTCATGGCAGTCCGATCAATGTTTTTCAGCATAGGGGGTGTTATGAGCGTGCATTCAGAAACTGCAGCACTCGTTCGTTGAACGCTTTGGGGTTGGCAAGATTCATGCCGTGAGCAGCCAGCGGAATGGTCGCCCTTTCGGCGCCTGGCAAAGCCTGCTGCAGAATGTCCAGGCGCTGGCCATAACGGGCGGGGCTGTTTGCGCCGCCCAGCAACAGCACCGGGCAGCTCAGCTTGCGGACCCGCTCCAGGCGAAAGCTCTGGTCGATTTCGTGGATTTGCGACAGCAGGGTGCCGGCATTGTCTTTGACCATGGTTTTGAACCAGCTGACCATTTGGCGCCAGGTGCCGGCACCATTTACCGTGTCGACGAATTCGGCCAAGGCACCGTCAAGATCGCCCGTCTTGAGCTTTTGCACTACATCGAGCTGAAAGGATTGCAGCACGGGTTCTTGTTCGAAGCGGAACCCGGGGTCGGCCAGAGTAAGGGAGCGTGCCAGTTCAGGAGCCGTGCACGCCAGTTCAAGGGCCACATGCGCGCCGCGCGAGTGGCCCAGTATGTGTACGGGCCCCTCCGTCTGTTGCAAGCGTATGAATTCGATCAGGTCCTGCGCATGTCGAGCGACACCGAAGGCTGGATTGTCGTCGGTAAAGGCCGAAGGCCAATAGCCGCGCAGGCTGGGTGCGAGCACCTGCCGTTGCTGGCTGAACGCAGGTATTTGCCAGCGCCAGTAGCGGTAATCGCACAAAGACCCGTGGATCAGCAGCACGGCCTGGCCGCTGCCCGCCATCGTATAGGCCATAGGGTAGTCCAGGCCAGGGGCAATGTATTGAGGTAGTGTGTCTGCGGTGGACATGAAGGGATTCAGATCTGTATCAGGTCGTCGACCAGCACACAGGGATACCCAAGACTGCAGGTTTCGATGCGTGCCCGGATCGAGAATGTTTTTGCGAGTATATCGGGATTGATCACGTCTTGCGGCGCTCCACTGGCCAACAGCGTTCCCTGTTTCATGAGCAGGGCGTAGTCGGCGTAGCGCAAGGCGATATTCAGATCGTGCAGCACCAGAATCGTCAACAGGCCTCGGGTGCGGGTCAGTCGCCGCAACAGATGCATGACGTGATGCTGGTAGTTCAGGTCGAGCGAGGCGAGGGGTTCGTCGAGCAGCAATACGGCAGGCTCGTGGATGAGCGCCTGGGCAAGACCGACCAGCTGTTTTTGCCCGCCAGACAATTCGTCCAGGTAGCGAGGACCCAGGGCGGCTATGCCCAGGTCGTGCAAGATTGCTTCCACGCTGGCGATGGCGTGGGCCGGACGCAGTCTTGCATGGCGATCCTGCCCACGCGCCTGGAGCGCAACCAGCAGCGCTTCAAGCACCGTCAAATGCACGTCGCCGGGCAAGGATTGCGGCAGGTAGCGAACATGCTCGGCGCGTTCGGTTGCTCCGAGAGTGTTCAAGTCGATCTTTCCCAGATCGAGTGCGGCCAGCGTCGCGGGCAGCAGGCCGGCAATGCTTTTCAGCAATGTGGATTTGCCGCTGCCATTGGGGCCCAGCAGGGCCACCAGGCTGCCCATGGGTAAATCGGGCATATCCAATTGCTCGAGTATTGTTTGCGAACCCAGGGTGGTTGAGACCCCGCGGATATGCAGCGTGCTGATCGAGGATTCCTGTGCCATGGCCTATTGCAGCACTTTCCTGCGCAATACCGCAATCAGGAAGAAAGGGATGCCGACCAGCGTGGTGACAATACCCACGGGAAGCACCGCGTCGGTGGCGAGAAGCTTCGATGCAATGGACGCGGCAATCAGAATGACACTGCCGGTCAGGGCGCTGGCGGGCAAGTACCAGCGATGGTCTTCACCCCAGAACCTGCGGGCAATGTGCGGCGCGATCAGCCCTATGAAGCCGATCACGCCCACCAGGGCAACCGCCAGGGCCGCCAGAATGCTGATGCGGATCAATGCGGCGCGCCGGACTTTTTGCGTGTCGACGCCAAAACTGGTGGCGCGTTCATCGCCGAAGCGCAAGGCGGTGAGTTGCCAGGATTGCCTTAGCGAATACAGAAAGACGATGGCCAGCACCAGGGACATGGCGCCCAGCCGCGGCCAGTCGGTGCGGGCCAGGCTTCCCATCATCCAGAAAATCAGATCCTGCAGCGCGGCGGCGCTGGCCGTGAATTGAACCAGGGACAGCAGGGCGTTGAAGGTAAAGACCAGCGCTATCCCGAACAGAACGATACCCGCCGTGCCTATGCGCGCCTTGCGTGCCACGAGATCCAGCAGATAGGCGCAGAACAGCGCAAAGACAAAGGCGTTGGCGGCCAGCACATACTGGTTTGGGACAAATGGCAGATTGAAATCGAAGACCAGGGCGAGAGAGGCTCCCAGGGCCGCCGCCGACGAGATGCCCAGAGTGAACGGGCTGGCAAGAGGATTGTTCAGTACGGTCTGCATTTCGGCGCCGGCCAGACCCAGCGCGGCGCCTATCACGATTGCCATCAAGGCCTGCGGCAGGCGAATTTGCCAGACAATAATCGCCATGGTGGGATCGGCGCCACGGGGGTTCAGCAGCACCCGCCCCAATACGTCGGCGCTCAGGCCGGCAGGACCCACCAGCACGTCGATACACAGCAAGCCGATCATGACCCCCAGCAGCAGGACTAAAAAGCCTTTCCTGCGGCGCCAGACGCTTTGATAGGCCCTGGAGTTGGCGCAGCCGGGGTCGTCGGGCATTATTGCAAGAGCTTGAGGCGGCTTTTAGCCGTGTCTGCCGCCGATGTATTGGGGTAGGACTTTACAATTTTCTGCAGAGTGGCTTTGGCGCCGGCCATGCTGTTGAGCTCGACCTGGCTGGCCGCTACGACGAGCAGGGCATCGGCGGCACGAGGGTCCTTGGGATCCGCTTGTACCAGGCCTTGCAGTTCCTGGATGGCGCCTTTGAAATTCTTGCTGGCATAAAAACTGCTGCCCTGATAGAACTTGGCTTCGGCAGACAGCTGGCTGTTAGGATAGTTTTGAAGAAAGCTGCCAAAGGCTGCTGCGGCCTCTTTGTATTTGCCGCTGCGAAACAGGCCCATGGGTTGGTCGAAAGCCGCTTGTTCCTGGGCGTTGTCGACCTGCGGGTGGTTGCCGCCCGATTGATCCTGGCCAGCACGCTTCTCCATGTCTTGTTGCCACTGCATTTTTTCGAGTTCTCCACGCATGGTGGTGACCTCGTGCTGCAGGGTTTCCAACTGGTCGGCAAGCTGCAGGCGCGCTTGCTGATTTTGATCGGTAATCTGCTTGATCTGCGCGCGCAGATCAAGAATGGCTCGACGCGCCTCGTCGTCGGCAAACGCATGGGCTGGAGCGGCCAGCGACGATATGGCAATCGTTGTGGCTAGCACGGCTGTGCGCAAGGACAAGGAATAAAAGCTCATATTGGGTTCCCGTTCAAATAAAAACGCCGCGGCGGGTTGCCGCCACGGCGCTGCTAGGACTGCCGCGGTTGGATATTAGCGTTGGTACACGATATCGGCGCGACGGTTTTCGGCGTAATCCGCTTCGGTATTGCCCAAGGCTTTGGGTTTTTCCTTACCGAAACTGATGGCTTCGATCTGATTGCTGTTGACGCCCAACAGGGTCATCATGCGAGCGACTGCGTCGGAGCGACGTTGGCCGAGGGCCAGATTGTATTCAGAGCTGCCGCGCGCATCCGCGTTGCCTTCAATGCGGATTTTCTGCTGGTTGTGGGCTGTCAGGTACTTCGAATGCATTTCAACCAGGCTGCGGTATTGATCGGCCACAACATAGCTGTTGAAGTCAAAATAGACCGAGCGTTGCTGGGCAAGAGGGCTTTGAGGGTTGAACGGGTCCATGATTTGCCCCGAATTGGCCGAACCGGACCCAGAACCGGCACCGGCGTTCTTGTCGAGAGGTACGGAGCTGCAGGCTGCCAATGAGGCAACCAATGCGGCGATAGTGAGGCTTTTGGCGATGCGCGAGCTCATTTAAGTTCCTTTGAAAAAGAGTCACACTGAAAATTAGTTGGTAAATGGTCCCCAGGTGGGTTCACGTACTTTCCCGTTGAGGGCGGATAGCGTTTGGCGCACACGCCCGTCAACGGAAACGACTGCTAAAACACTGCGACCACCTTGAACAGAACTATAAAGGATTTGCATGCTGTTCGGTGCAAAACTTGGGGACTGATCATCGGGTCCGTTGGTCAGCAATTGTTCAGATCCGCTTGCCATATTTTGCATTGCGATACGAAATGCCCCTCCCCGGCGGGTCACATATGCCAGGTTGTTTGCGTCGGGAGACATGTGAGGAGAAACGTTGTAGGTGCCATTGAAAGTGACGCGTTGGGCTTCACCGCCGCCGATCGCAACTTTGTAGATCTGGGGGCTGCCGCCGCGGTCGCTCGTGAAGACCAGGGAGCCTCCGTCGGGGGTGTACTGCGGTTCGGTGTCGATAAGTGGCGAGCGCATGACGCGGCGCAGGCCCGAGCCGTCTGGGTTGATGGTGTAAATTTGCGAAATACTGTCGCGCGACAGCACGATGGCCATCTGGCCGCCGCTGGGCGACCAGGCGGGTGCGCTGTTATTTCCCTTGAAGTTCGCAATGGGGAAACGCTGTCCTGTGGCCAGGGTCTGGATGTAGACGACCGGCTTGCCGGACTCAAAGCTGACGTAGGCCAGACGCTTTCCATCGGGGGACCAGGCGGGTGAAATGATGGACTGTTTGGAGCGCAGCATGACCTGTGGATTTTGGCCGTCGGCATCTGCAATTTGTAACTCATAATTGTTGCCCGTTTGCAACACATAGGCAATGCGCGTCGAGAACACGCCGCGCACGCCGGTGATCTTTTCGTAGATACGATCGGCGATCTGATGTGAGATTCGACGCAGCTCTTTTTCGGTGCCGGTGAAGGCAACTCCATCGAGCTGGCTTTTGCGCGCCGAATCGACCAGCCGGTAGCTGACGCTGTACTGTCCGCCGGATTGCGTGATGGATCCATAGGCAAGATAGTTGGCGCCGCGATTGCGCCACTGGTCGTAATCAATCGTGCTTTCGGTGTTCAGGTTGGCACCGGCGGCATTGATCAGTTGAAATTGCCCCGAGCGGCTCAGGTCGGCACGAATGACTTCGGCAACGGCCTGCCCTTGGGGGTTGCCCGCGAAGTCGGCGATGGCGATCGGGTACTGGGTTGCTCCGACCCCTGAAATGTCGACGCGCAATTGTGCATGGGCCGGTCGGATGGCGATAAGGCTGGTTACGAGCATAAGAAGCCCGCAAGCCCAGAATCGCCACAACCTGGTGAGGTCGGTTTTGGCTAGAGTGGCGGCTGTCATATCTGCAATCTCCTGTCATTCATACATGCGGTATTCGCCATCGATATACGAAGGGTACCTACCGGAAGGGGGTTTCGGGAATGGAGAACAATTCTGAATTCCCGTTGCGACGGCATGGTCAAAGCCCGTAATGCCCGAGGAACGCTGTATTTCCACTTTGGTAACCATACCTTGGGGATCGAGGCTGGCCCTATATTGTAACGTCGGGTTTGACCCGGCACGGGGCGGCACGGGATAGGCCACGCGCGGACGTATGCAAGCCCGCACTTTGGCCGCATAGCCGTTGTCGTTGCCGCCTCCGCCCGATTGGTTGCGATCGGCCGTGCCGCCCGGGATGCCGGCGGCGCCCAGCGCATCGCTGCGCATGGCCTTTCTGAGCGCATCCCGTTTGGCGGCGGCCGCTTTTTCAGCGGCTTTCTTGGCGGCTTGTTCCTTGGCTTTCTTGTCGGCAGCGGCTTTTTCCTGGGCGGCCTCTTCTGCGGCCGCTTTTTCGTCCGCGGCCTTTTTGGCAGCCTGTTCCTTGGCTTTTTTGTCGGCTACCGCCTTGTCGTGCGCGGCCTTTTCCCGGGCAGCCTTGTCGGCGGCGGCCTTTTCGGCGGCCTCTTTTTTGGCGGCGTCTTCTTTGGCCTTGGCCGTTTTTTCAGCAGCCGCCTTTTCAGCCGCGGCGGCTTTTTCGGCCGCAGCTTTTTCAGCGGCCAACTGGGCTGCCTTTTCCTTTTCTTTTTTCTCGCGTTCCTTGCGCGCCTTTTCCAGCGCGATTTCAGGATCGATTTCAGGCTTGGGCTCTGGCGCAGCCTTGACGGCGGCGGGCGGAGGCGTCGGCACCGGCGGGGTCGGTGGAACAGGCGTCGGGGGAGGAGTTTCCTTGGGCGCAGGCTTGGGCGGTGGGGTAGGTGTGTCGGGTGTGTCGGGTTCTGTATCGGGTTCGGCTGCCGTCGGCGTCGTGCCATTGGCCCATAACTCGATTTGAACCGGATTCGGGTTTTTTGGAGTAGCCAGGAACCCAAACAGCATCAGCAGGATCAGCAGGGCATGAATCGATACGGCGTACCCCAGACCACGACGCTCATCCTGTTCTTCGGGCGTTCTGAGTTTTACGGGGCGAGTAGGTTTTTTTTGCTTCATGGGTGGGGTGTATGTCCCTCGATCCTGGCTTCAAGCTATTTTTTAAGCGTGTTTGCGCCGGCGTTCTGATCGACGAGCAAACCTAATCGGGTGACACCGTTGGAGCGTAGCTGATCCATGACTTTCATTACCGACTCATAAGGGACCTTGCCATCGGCGGCAATGACCACCGGCGTTTCGGCAGTAAGCCGCGACTGCACTTCACTGACGAGACTCTCGCTGTTTATCTTCTCGAATTCCGCACCGGGCTCGCGTTTCCTCAGTGCAATGGAACCATCTTCGGAGATCTGCACCTCGAGAGGCGCGGCAGGGACTTCGGCAGCCTGTCCGACCGAGGGCAAATTGATGAGCCCAGGGGTAATCATGGGTGCCGTCACCATGAAGATAACCAGCAGCACCAGCATGACGTCGATATAAGGCACGACATTGATTTCGTTTTTCAGGCGCCGGCCCGAACGGCCGTTGCCGCCGCGGTTGGAGGGCATCAGCGCACCTGCCGTTGCAATATGTTAAGAAATTCGTCGATGAAACTGTCGAAACGGATGGACAGGCGATCGATTTCGTTCGTGTAGCGATTGTAGGCAATGACGGCTGGAATCGCCGCAAAGAGGCCGATGGCCGTGGCAATCAGTGCTTCGGCAATCCCCGGCGCAACCGCGGCCAGTGTGGCCTGTTGCATGGTCGACAGGCCTATGAATGCGTGCATGATCCCCCAGACTGTTCCGAGCAGCCCTATATAAGGACTTACCGACCCGGCCGAGGCCAGGAAGTTGAGGTGGGACTCGAGGCCATCCATTTCGCGCTGGTAGGTGGCGCGCATGGCGCGGCGAGGGCCGTCGAGCATGGATTCGCCGCCGCCGTTGCTGCGGCGCGCCTTGACGAATTCGGCCATGCCCGCATCGAAAATTCGGGCCAGGGAGCCATGTTCGGCGCGGCGGCTGGAAATAGCCTGCTGTAGAACGGACAGATCGCCGCCGGCCCAGAAATCGTCTTCAAAGCGGCGCGTTTGTTCGTTTGCGCGCTTGAGCGTGGCTCGCTTGCTGAAGATGTATGTCCATGACAAAACCGAAATAGCCAACAGGACCAGCATGACGAGCTGAACTGGAATACTGGCGTTGAGCAGTAAAGTAAGCAACGACATGTCGTTGGAGGCTTGCATAATTATTCCTGAACCTTTTCCAGAAGAGTTCTAAGTTCTTTAGTTAATGCGGCAGGGCGAAACGTATTCGTGTCCACGCAGCAGACTTGGATGGTACTTTCGCACAGCAGTTCCCCGCCGCACTCGGCATATTGCCGAAAATTGATCGAGGCGGGGCCAAGGCGAGTGATTTTACTGTGTACCGTGAGTAAATCGTCGAGTCGGGCTGGTTTGCGATATTGTATTTCAACTGTTTTGACCACGAACATTCGATGTTCGCGTTTGGCCAGTTCGGACTGGTCCACCCCCAGGCGGCGTAGCCATTCGGTGCGGCCTCTTTCGAGAAATTTTAGATAATTCGCGTAAAACACCACGCCTCCGGCGTCGGTGTCTTCGTAATATACGCGAATCTGCAGAGTAGAAAATTTATCAGGTGTTTCAGTGGACATGAGAATGGTTAAGCGGTGTGACAGCCACGGCTTCGCCCCAGCGAAGCCGGCCGGCAATCGCCGGGTGGCCCGTCAAAGTGATTTTAAACGCTCGATGCAAGATTCCAGGGCGTCGCCGACCGGCACCTTGGCGGCGGTGTCGTCGCATCGCGCCTGAATCTCGACCAAGCCTTCTTTCAGTCCGCGGTCGCCGATCGTGATGCGTAAAGGCACACCGATGAGCTCCCATTCGGCAAACATGACTCCGGGGCGGATGTCCCGGTCGTCGAGTATGGTTTCCACGCCGGCGGCCAGCAGATCGCGGTACAGGGTGTCGGCGGCGTTGCGAACTGTTTCACTTTTATTCCAGCCCATCGGGCAGATGACAGCTTCGAAAGGGGCAATGGCTCTGGGCCAGACTATGCCTTTTTCGTCGTGGCTCTGTTCGATTGCCGCCGCCGCAATCCGGCTGATGCCGATTCCATAGCAACCCATTTGCAACAGTGTCGGTTTGCCGTCGGTGTCGAGGAAAGTGGCGTCCAGGGCTTTTGAATATTTGTCGCCCAGAAAAAACACATGGCCCACTTCGATGCCTCGTTGAATAGCCAGATGCCCGCCTTGCGGATCCGGATCGCCGGCGACCACGTTGCGCAGGTCGGCAATTTCGGGTTCGGGCAAATCGCGGCCCCAGTTGACGCCCGTATAGTGAAAACCTTCGCGATTGGCGCCGCAAATGAAATTGCTCATGTTGGCAACCGTGCTGTCGGCAATGATGGCAACGGGTTTTAAAGGCTTGAGCGGTCCGAGGTATCCGGGCACGCAGCCGAAGGTATCGAGAATTTCATTTTCCGACGCAAAGCGGAAGCCGTTTTCAAACCCCGCCAGCTTGCCCGCCTTGATTTCGTTCAGTTCGTGGTCGCCACGCAGCAGCAGGAGCCATATTGTTGCATCACCCTTACCGTCGGCCGCCTCGGTCGCCAGCACGATCGACTTTACCGTATCGGTAAGCGGGCGTTGAAGCTGCCGGGCCACGATTTCGCACTTGGCCGCATCCGGGGTAGGGGCCTGGACCAGCGTTTCGGTGGCTGTGCCGCGTTTGGCGATCAGGCTGGGGGCTGCCGCCAGTTCGATATTCGCCGCATACTGGGAATCGGGGTTATAGACGATCAGGTCTTCGCCGGTATCGGCGATAACCTGGAATTCGTGACTGCGCGAGCCGCCTATCGACCCTGTGTCGGCCGCCACGGCTCGGAATTCCAGGCCCAGGCGCGTGAAAATCTGCATGTACGCCTGGTACATGGCGTCGTAGCTGGATTGTGCCGAAGCCTCGTCCCGATCGAACGAATAGGCGTCTTTCATGGTGAATTCGCGCCCCCGCATCAAGCCGAATCGGGGGCGGCGTTCGTCGCGGAATTTGGTCTGGATATGATAGAAATTGACCGGTAACTGGCGCCAGCTGTGGATTTCGTTGCGGGCGATGTCGGTAATGACTTCTTCCGATGTCGGCTGCAAGACGAAATCGCGCTGATGGCGATCCTTGATGCGCAGAAGCTCGGCGCCATACTGTTCCCAGCGCCCCGATTCCACCCAGAGCTCGGCCGGCTGGACGACGGGCATGAGCAGCTCGATGGCTCCGGCGTTGTTCATTTCGTCGCGCACGATGCCTTCTATCTTGCGCAGGACCCGCAGGCCCAGAGGCATATAGGTATAGATGCCGCCCGCTACTTTGCGGATCATGCCCGCCCGGGTCATGAGTTGATGGCTGACGACTTCGGTTTCGGCAGGAGCTTCTTTGAGTGTATTAATGTGATACTTGGATGCGCGCATGGTGGGGATCTCGACAGATACGTATAATCAGGCGTAATTGTATTGAATTCGCTTTTGGGGTGGCCTATGTTAGACCGTGAAGGCTACCGTCCTAATGTCGGCATTATCCTCGTAAACCAAAAAAACGAGGTTTTCTGGGGTAAACGTATTCGTGAACATGCATGGCAGTTTCCGCAAGGAGGCATCAAATATGGCGAGAGTCCCGTTCAAGCCATGTACCGAGAGCTTCACGAGGAAGTGGGCCTGCAGCCCGAACATGTTCGGATATTAGGGCGTACGCGTGATTGGCTGCGTTACAACGTGCCGAGCAATTTTGTTCGGCGCGATTCTCGCGGCCACTATAAGGGGCAAAAACAGATCTGGTTTTTGTTGAGAATGGTCGGGCGCGACACCGATGTGAGTCTGCGTGCCAGCCATCATCCGGAGTTCGACGCCTGGCGTTGGAGTCAATACTGGGTGCCGCTCGAGGCGGTCATCGAGTTTAAACGAGAGGTATATACGTTAGCTTTGAACGAATTGGCGGTAATCTTGTTCAAACGTGGGCAGGACACCCGTTTTCTGCGTCAGCGGACCCACGGCCAACGCAATCCGGATCTTAACAATCACAAGGATCATGCGCATACTGCTGGTTGAAGACGAGCGCGAAATGGCATCGTGGCTCGAGCGGGCTCTTGCGCAGAGCGGCTTTGTGCCGGACCATGCCGCCGATGCCCGTACCGCCGAACAGAAGCTTGCCGAGACGGAATACGACGCCGTTGTGATGGACTTGCGCCTGCCCGACAAGCATGGGCTGGTTTTGTTGCGCGAGCTGCGTGCCAGCGGCGATGTGACGCCGGTGTTGATCCTGACGGCCCAAGGAGCTTTGCATGATCGAGTGAGGGGCTTGAATCTGGGCGCGGACGATTTTTTAACCAAACCGTTTGCGCTGGAAGAACTCGAGGCACGCCTTACCGCCCTGGTGCGTCGCAGCCGCGGCCGGCCGGTCCCGCGGCTGCAGTGCGGGGCGCTCGAGTACGATAATGAAAGCCGTTCTTTTTCTCTGGATGGCGCGATCGTCCACCTTACCCCCCGCGAGCATGCGGCCTTGGGGGCGCTGATGCTGCGAGCGGGGGTGCCGGTCGAAAAAAACCAGTTGTTCAGCAAAGTGTTCGAGCACGAAAGCGATGCCAGTCCGGATGCCATCGAGGTGGTTCTGCACCGTTTGCGGAAAAAACTGGCGGGCAGCGACGTGCGTATCGTCACGGTGCGCGGCCTGGGCTATATGCTTGAAAGCATTCAGGGCAGCTTGTAACCCATGGCGTGGATAAAGCGTAAAACCTTGGGCAGCATTCGTTTTTGGTTGCTGGTGCTTTTGATTCCGGGCGTGGTCACCCTGCTGCTTATTGATAGCTGGAACGACTACAGATCGCTGACCGATATTACCGAGCAGGTCTACGACAGTGCTTTGCTCGAACCGGCCAAAGTGTTGGAAACCAGTGTTGAATTCAATACGGACGGAACTTTGCGCATTGATCCGCCATTTTATGCGCAGGTCATGCTGGAGTCGCGGGCCGGGAGCCGGAAGTACTTTCGAGTCGAAGAAGTGACCCCGGGCGTACTCAGTCTTGCGGGAACCAATGCCCAGCAGTCCGAAGGCAGAACCCTGCTGGGCATGCAGGGCCTGCCGCGTCCGGCCAATCTGGCCGATAACGAAGGCTTGCCGGTGTTTTACGATGCCAGTTATCGCGGCGATGCGGTGCGCATGGTGGCCTTGTGGCGCGATCTTCACTATCACGGGGTACACCGGCAGATTATTGTGCTGGTTGGCGAAAGCATGAGTGTGCGTTTGCGCACCGAGCACGAAGCCGGGATCGCCGCCTTGTTCCGCGACGGGCGCATGATGCTGATTGTTGTCCTGTTGGTATGGTTCAGCGTGGAATGGGCGTTGCGCCCGCTCAAGCGCCTGCGGCACGAGGTCAGGGCGCGCAGGGTCGATAACTTGATGCCGCTGGATGCGGAGCACGTTCCCCGCGAGGTTGTGCCGCTGGTTAACGCGGTCAACCATCATATCGACCTGTATCGCGGCATTCTGGACAAGCAGGCGCAATTTCTGGCCGACGCATCGCATCAGTTGCGCACGCCGCTGGCCATCATGCTGACGCAGGCGCAATACGCACGACGCGAACCGGATATCGTCAGGCTGCGCGAATCCTTGTCGGCCATAGTGATGCAATTGGGCCGCATGACTCGCCTGACCGAGCAACTGCTGTCCCTGGCGCATGCGAACCGGCAAGGTGGCGCGCGCCAGGAAAAAGTAGACCTGAACGTGCTTGCGCGAGATGTGGTTCTACAGTATTTGCCCTTGGCGCGAGAACAGAATCAGGACCTGGGCTGGGCCGAACCGGCCGAGGTTCTTCCCTTGGTCTCGCCGTCTCAAGTGTGGGCATTGGGCAGTGAAGCGGAAATCCATGAGTCCCTGGCCAACCTGGTGCACAACGCCATTAATCATGCGGGGCGAGACTGCACGATAACGGTTGAGGTCGGCATGGATGAAAATTGGGCCTGGGCGTCGGTGTCCGACAATGGCCATGGGCTCGATCCGCTGCTGCGCGAGAGTGTTTTCATGCGATTCGAGCGTGGCAATACGCAAAGACAGGGGCCCAGGGGTTCCGGCTCCGGCCTGGGCCTGGCCATCTCCCTGGCCTATGCCGAACGCAATGGCGGTACCGTGGTCTTGAAGGACGGTGAGCCAGGGATCGATGGCGGGGTCGGTTTGTGCGCGGTGTTGAAAATCCCGCGATTCAGATAACGGTTCCCTGGACATGGCGAGCATTTTCCGGGTTAGTTCTTTTCAAACTCGTGCTTGGTATTTTGTCTTAGGGATAAACCCTAGAATTCAGCTTTCTGTAAAGAGCACTCCTTCATACTTTTGAGACTGTCCTTAGAGTGACTTTCTATTCCCTTAGTCACTGATATTTCGGCAGAATTTCGCATAGGAGTTGTTTCAGTGTTCAAGGGCAATATCAATAAGGATTATTACGGCGGGGCCCTAATGGTGGTGTTAGGGCTCGGTGCCATACTAGAGGGAACGAGCTACCAGATCGGTTCGTTAAGCCATATGGGGCCGGGCTTTTTCCCTGCCGCCGTGGGTGGCTTGATGGCGCTCATGGGGGTGCTGATTGCAGTTGGGGGGCGGGGACACCATAACGTTGCCGGTCCTCATGACCTGCCTCCCGAATGGCGAGGCTGGTTTTGTATTCTGGGCGGGATTGCGGCGTTTATTGTGTTGGGTGAATACACGGGCCTGCTGCCCGCCACGTTCGCTGTCGTGTTTATCTCTGCTTTGGGTGATAGAAAGAACACGATCAAGGCTGCCGTCATTCTGTCTCTTTCCATGTGCGTCGTGGCCATTGTCATTTTTTGGTGGGCGCTGCAGTTACAGTTTCCGCTGTTGCATTGGGGTTGAATCATGATAATGAAATCATTAATCGACCTCTGGTATGGGTTCGGTGTTGCGTTTGAACTGCATAATCTGATGTGGTCTGTTTTCGGCGTCGTGGTCGGAAATCTGATCGGAGTTTTGCCTGGGCTGGGGGCCTTGTCTGCCATTTCCATCTTGTTGCCCCTGACTTACGTTATGCATCCGGTGCCTGCCATCTTGATGCTGGCCGGGATTTTTTACGGGTCCATGTATGGCGGGGCGATCGGTGCGATTCTGTTGAATCTGCCATGCCATCCGCCGCACGCCGTGACATGCCTGGACGGCTATCCTATGACCAAGAACGGCAAGGGCGGTACGGCTCTTGGCATCACGATGATCGCGTCGTTTTTCGCGGCATCCGTGGGTATTCTGGTCATGGTGTTTTTCTCACCGCTCCTGGTTGAAGTGGCGTTTAAATTCGGGCCCGCCGAAATATTCTCCATTATGCTGCTGGGCTTGCTGGCCGGCTCCACCATGTCCAAGGGGTCGCCCATCAAAGGGGTGGCCATGACACTGTTCGGCCTGCTGATTGGCGTAGCCGGCACGGACGTCAACACCGGCACGATGCGCTTCACCTTTGGCATGCTGAGCCTGGAGGATGGCGTCGATCTGGTTGCCATTGCCATGGGCTTGTTCGGTGTTGCCGAGTTTCTATTGAGCGTCAATCGCATGTCGATCGTCGGCAGCGGCATGAAGATGAGCTTGCGCGATATGCGCCCATCCATGGCGGAATTGAAGCAATCCTTCTTCCCATTGGTGCGCGGCACGCTGGTTGGCGTACTGTTTGGGGCCTTGCCAGGTACTGGACCGACCATTACGACTTTTGTCGCCTATGCCCTGGAACGCAAGATATCCAAGCATCCCGAGCGTTTCGGCCATGGTGCGATTGAAGGTGTTGCCTCGCCGGAAGCCGCTTCCCACTCGAAAACACAGGTCGATTTCATTCCTACCATGACCCTGGGCATTCCAGGCGATGCGGTGATGGCCTTGATTCTGGGCGCTTTGCTGATACAAGGCATACAGCCAGGGCCGCAGCTGATCATTTCGCACCCGGATATTTTCTGGGGCCTGATCGCCAGCTTCTGGGTCGGCAACTTGTTGTTGCTGGTGCTGAATGTTCCCTTGATCGGTTTCTGGGTCAAGCTGCTGCAGGTACCTTATAAGTATTTGTTTCCCTCGGCCTTGTTCTTCATAGCAGTAGGCTGCTTCAGTACTCAAAACAGTCTGTTCCAGGTTGGCGAGGTGCTGGTCTTCGGTATTATTGGCGCCATTCTCATCTATCTGGATTTTTCGGTCGCCCCGATTCTGCTGGGGTTTGTGTTGGGTCCCATGGTTGAAGAAAATTTCCGGCGCGCGTTGCTGCTGTCGCGCGGCGATATATTCGTCTTCGTGGAGCGTCCGATCAGTGCCTGGTTTGTGGGTGCCTCGGCGCTGCTGATACTGCTGCAGGTGATTTCTTTCCTGCGAAAGAAGCGAAGTAAGCCTGAGCTTCCCAAGGTTGAGGAAACGGTCTTTGCCGATTAAATGACGGATCTTTGGCAAGCGCTTGCTTGCCGGAAAAATAGCCCCGGGCTTTTTGTCCGGGGTTTTTTTTGATGCACAGGGCATGTTCGACAGTGGCCCACGTGTCCGGTGCAATACATAATGGTCTGGATGGCGAGGGTGCTCACAAGGGCATCCCTTGTACACATTTAGCGCATTTTTGGTTCGAGTGGTTTACGGGATTCGATGGGTGGAGGATAGGTATTTAAAGACGCCGTCTATCGGGGCTTGGGGTCAGGGCCGGCACGGCGTGCTGGATCCGGATCTACCTCGTCCAGGCGGGCGTCGGGCCAAACTCGCTACGCCGCTGGCGCGGCTGCGCTCAAACATGGCCCGCCGAAAGCCCCCGCCTTCCCTACGGTAGCATCCGGCGCACGCCTTACGCCGGTCCTGACCCCAAGCCCCGATAGACGGCTCACGTTAGGACTTGCCTGGAATGAACTTGCTTGCACCTACCGTTAATGGGCCTGCACCCATGCAACAGTTAACGTGCCCGCACTCATGCCTCTATCGAGTGGCCACTACACCACGCTGTGCCAAACCCTGGATTTACTATGCGCCCGACGCCTCAGCGTAGCCTGTGATTGGCTAAACGCCACTTCCCCAACATATACCCCGATGCATTGCTTCAACGCAAGCCGCAGGGTGGGCGGTGCTGTGTAGTCCGGCGGTAGTCCAGCGCCGGGTGCTGACGAAGGGAAGGCGGGGGCTTTCGGCGGGCGCTGTCTGAGTGTCGCCCCGCGCCGCGGGGCGACGCGAGTTCGCCCGACGCCCGCCTGGACGAGGCAGACCCGGGCAGTCGGGGTGCGCAGCACCACGACCGCTGGACGTGCCGGACTGCACAGCACCGCCCACCCTGCGGCGTCTTTATAGAACGAACCGCCCGCACAGACAACACAGCAACGCACAGCCCAAAGTCACTACCCAAGCCAAAAAACGGCTCAAAAACAAAGTCACTGAAACACGTTCTGTGCTGTAAACACTCGAATCGAAAATGCGCTAGCACATACTTTCGACCATAAAAAAATACCCAAAGAATTTTTGAAAACACCAGATTTATTTTTCTGCGTGGTTATTCCGCGACGACATTGATCAGCCTAAAGAAACTTACGATTCTCTGAATGTTTTGCTGATATATTTTCAAAAATTAACCAACGGGGGCAAAATGAAACAAAAAATGTCGATCGCGATTATCCTGGCCAGCACTGTATTGGGTGGCTGTATTCCATTCTATTCAGGTTACAACGAATCGAGCATGTACGCGCCGGGAGGCGCCTTGGCGGACAAGGCAACGGGTTCGCCGGTTTTGGCTACGGCAACGGAATCCAGCATAAACACCATGTTCCCCAAGGGGACATCGAAAAGCGTCGTCTCGCAACGCTTAGGTGCTCCAATTTCATCGTCGACAAGCTCGAATGGAACGTCTTCGCAGGTGTATAGCTACTCATTCACAAGCTACCAGCGCAAGACGGTTCAGTCGCAGACAGTTGTCATGCAATATGACAAGGCCGATCTGCTTACAAAGGTAGATTTCAGCACCTCGACAAGCACCTGGTAAGTAAAATGGCCCTTTCTCCTGTTAGGGGAAAGGGCCGCCACCGCGACCATTTTTGTTCGCTTGGCCCGTGTGGGCCGTGAGGGAAGAAAATACGCTGGCCTTAGCCGCGAAGGCGCTTGATCAGGCTGGAAGTATCCCAGCGATTGCCGCCCATATGCTGTACGTCCGCGTAAAACTGATCGACCAGTGCGGTCACCGGTACTCTGGCGCCATTACGTTTGGCTTCGCTCAGCACCAGGCCCAGGTCTTTGCGCATCCAGTCCACGGCAAAACCGAAGTCGAACTTGTCGTCCACCATCGTGGTTCCGCGATTTTCCATCTGCCAGCTCTGGGCCGCGCCTTTGCTGATTACCTTCAGTGCCTTGTGCATGTCCAGCTTGGATGCCTGGCCAAACGCAATGGCTTCCGACAGCCCCTGTACCAGGCCCGCGATGCAAATCTGATTGACCATTTTGCAAAGTTGGCCCGCGCCGGATTCACCCAATAGCGTAACGGCTTGGGCATAGACGGCGGCAATGGGCTGGATCGTGTTGAAATGCGTTTCGTCGCCGCCGCACATGACGGTAAGGACGCCGTTTACGGCTCCCGCCTGGCCGCCCGAGACAGGGGCGTCGACAAAGCCAATGCCCTGTTGCTTGGCCGTTTGATACAGCTCGCGAGCGACTTCGGCGGAGGCGGTCGTGTGATCCACGAAAATCGTGCCTTTGCCCATGCCCGCCAGGGCGCCGTTTTCGCCCAGTACAACGCTGCGCAGGTCGTCATCGTTGCCTACGCAGCAGAACACGATGCTTGCGCCTTGCGCCGCTTCCTTTGGGGTCTTGGCGGCACGCCCGCCGAATTCCTTGGCCCATGCTTCCGCTTTGCCGAATGTGCGGTTGTAGACCGTCACCTGATGCCCCGCCCGGCTCAAATGGCCGGCCATGGGAAAGCCCATAACGCCCAGCCCAAGAAAGGCTACGTTTAAAACGGGGGTGGGATTATAGGATTTGGCATTGATGGAAGGCATGGCAATTCTCCGGTGAGTTGGATGGGCAAGGCATAAGATTACCGCATTCGGCATCTCGTTTCGGGAGTGGATAAGAAAAGCGCCCCGCAGGGCGCTTTTCAAACTTGGGAGAAATGGATCTAGCCTTCTTCGACGAAGGTTTCTTCGCGTTTCTTCCTGATCGATGGCAGTGCCACGATGATTATCAGAATGGCTGACGCCAGCAACAGCGACATGGACAGCGGCCGAGTGACGAAAGTGGTGAAGTCACCGCGAGCCAGGAGCAGGGCCCTACGGAAGTTTTCCTCCATCATGGGGCCAAGCACCAGACCGAGCAGCAGTGGAGCGCCTTCGCATTTGAGCTTCGCCCAGATATAGCCGATCAGGCCGAAGGCTGCCGTCATCCAGATATCGAAGACGTTGTAGTTCAGTGAATACACACCGACCGTGCAGAACACCAGAATGGCAGGGAACAGTATGCGATACGGGACTTTAAGCAATTTTACCCATAGGCCCACCAGCGGGAGATTCAAAACGACCAGCATCAGGTTGCCGATCCACATCGAGACGATCAACCCCCAGAACAGGTCCGGGTGGCTGGTCATGACCTGCGGGCCAGGCTGGATATTGTGTATGGTCATGGCGCCGACCATGAGCGCCGTGACCGCATTGCCTGGAATTCCGAGCGTCAGCAGTGGGATGAACGAGGTTTGGGCAGCGGCGTTATTGGCCGATTCAGGGCCTGCCAGGCCGGCGGGATGGCCTTTGCCAAAGCGTTCCGGGTTCCTGGAGATTTTTTTCTCAAGGGTGTACGAAGCGAATGAAGACAATACTGCTCCGCCGCCAGGCAGGATGCCCAGAGCGGAACCCAGCATGGTGCCGCGCACGCTGGCGGGCCAGGCTTCCTTGAATTCCTGTTTGTTGGGGTAAAGTGATCCGACTTTGCCAGTAATGTCGACGCGCTGGTCTTTAAGTTCGAGGTTGGTCATGATCTCGGCGAAGCCGAATACGCCCATGGCGACCACGGCGAAATCGATGCCGTCCTGGAGTTCGGGAATGCCGAAGTCATAGCGGGCTACTCCGGAGTTCACATCGGTGCCGACCATGCCCAGCAGCAAGCCGAGCAGGATCATGCAGATGGCCTTGGGCAGGGAGCCCGACGCCAGCACGACCGCGCCGATCAGGCCCAGGACCATGAGTGAGAAATATTCGGCTGGACCGAACTTGAATGCCACTTCGGCCAATGGCGGCGCGAAGGCGGCCAGCAGGACGGTAGCGAAGCAGCCGGCAAAGAATGAGCCCAGCGCAGCAATGGCCAGCGCGGCACCCGCCCGGCCGTTGCGTGCCATCTGGTGGCCGTCCAGCACAGTGACCACCGCCGAAGTTTCTCCCGGCAATGCCACCAGGATGGCGGTTGTGGAGCCGCCGTATTGGGCGCCATAGTAGATGCCCGCAAGCATGATCAGGCCGGCCACGGGCGGCAACACATAGGTAATCGGCAGCAGCATGGCAATGGTGGGAACCGGGCCTATGCCGGGCAGCACGCCGATCAGGGTGCCGAGCAGGCAGCCCAGCAGGCAATAAGCCACGTTTTCAAGTGTGAGGGCCACCGAAAAACCCAGCATCAGGTGATCGAGTAATTCCATAGTGATCTCTCCTTCAGTTGCTTAGAAAGCTGGGCCACAAGGGGAAGATCAAACCCAAGCCCTTGATGAATGCCAGCCAGACGAAAATCACCAGGAAGAACCCGTTGGCTACCGCAACTTTCCAGTTGAATTCGTGGCTGGCAAAGCTGCTGAGAAAAACCAGCAGAAAGACAGAAATGTAGACACCCAGGAAATTCAGCACGATTCCGCATAAGGCAACCGAGCCTATGACGACGAGGGCGATTCTCCAGTCGAATTTCTCGATTTCCGATTTTTCGGCCTTGGCTGCCAGGGCACTTACTGTTACCAGCGCACCAAGCACAGCCATGCAGATACCCAGCCAGAAGGGAAAGTAGCCGGGGCCCATTCGGGCTGCGGTGCCCATTGAATAACTTGTCGCACCCAGGGCAAACCCCGCACCCAGGGCGACAAACATAATTCCGGACCAGAAGTCCTGTTTATGTTTAAGCTGCATAGTGATCCTATCTCCGTGACAGCGTGGTGGAAATCACGCTTTAATCGCCCCTGAACGTTTAAGTTTGGTGTTAGGCAATTGAAAGGTGGCTTTAAAATAGTTGAAAGGTGGGCAATGGTAAAGGACTGGGCGTCCGCTGAAAACCCTGATTTCCCCTTGCTTGTTTGGGGTTTTCCCTAGAATTTGGCAAATTTGAATTATCTCGGCCTGGCCACGGGTGTTGTCGATGCGAAATTGAAAGAATAATGAAAGGTGAAGGAAAGAGGGGTGAAAGGATTCGCAGGGGCTGCCGGCTGCGATCGCTCAATATTTGCTCATCATTGTTCCGCTTGCGTTTCGGACGCCAACTGATTCTTTCGCCCGATCCGGGCGATACGGCTCATTTGTCGAGCGCCTGCGGCTATACTTGCGGTTTTGCCGTGCTGCTTATATTGCCGGCTTGTTGGATAGTAGAGTTGAGCCAATTCTCTTATTCGGATACGTATTGCCTCTTTCCACTATGAGGCAGGATGGTTTACGATAACGCCCATGTTGCAAGATCTAGATTCTCTCGCTGCCCGAATCGGGCAATTGGTTCAGGCCGCCCGCTTGATGCAGGCCGAGCGCGATACCTTGCGTGCACGGCTCAAAAGCCTGGAGCAGGAACGCAATGCCCTGCGCGATCAGCTTCAGCGCCGTGATGCCGATCATCAATCCATCGCCGATCGTCTCGATCAGCATCAGGCTGAAGTCGATGCATTGCGCACCCAGTCCGATGCGGCCCAGGCTGAATTGCGTGTCGAGGCGACACGTTATCAGGCCGAGTACGAAACGGTCAGGCACGATTTGCAAGTCAGCCAGGCTGATTCGCAGCGTCTGCGTGCCGCCGCCAACGTTGCCAGAGAACGCATCGACGCCGTTCTCATGCGCCTGCCCGGCGCTGCCCAGGAGCAAAGCTGATGGAGCGTGTCGACGTATCGATATTGGGGCGTGACTATTCATTGGCATGCTCGCCTGAAGAAAAGGACCCTTTATTGGGTGCTGTAAAGCTTGTCGACCAGCGCATGTTGCGCATCAAAGGTTCGGGCAAGGTATCCGGTAATGAGCGCATCGCGGTCATGGCCGCCATACAGATCGCCGGAGAGCTTTTATCCATGCGGGCTCCCGACGGCCCTTTAAGTAATCTTGCGCTTGGCGATTTCAAGCGTAGAATTGAAGACATGAACAGCATGATTGATCAGGTTCTGGTCGGGGCTGTTCCAGGCAAATGAAATAAAGATTTCGAACGGTCTTGTCCTGGCAAGACGGTTCAGCGGTTAGTCCCTGCAGTGTTCGTGACATGGCCATACATTCCTTGAACCAATGCTATTGGCATACAGGTTGCTGGATTGGCAAGTAGGTGTGATCTCCTTTTTAGGCGAACCCGAAGCTTGACTGAAAGCGACCACCTTGAACCCTCGGTTCCAGGATGCCGGCCTTGACGGCACATGCGGGGCAATTTTGAAAAGCTCGTCCATCGCGGCGGGCTTTTCATTTATGGAGATCCATATGTATCTGTCTAAAGAAAAACGTAAATGGCTGTTAGGTGCCTTGCTTGCTGGCGGAGCAAGCTTCCTGATCCTTCCCGCTCAGGCGCAAGAAGCCGCGTCAACGGCGCATTCCTTCCACGCGCAGTGGCCGCAGGCTTCACTGAGCGCCGAAGCTTCGGCACAGGTGGCGCAAGATACCGTCAAGATTACGCTTGCATCCGAACTCGATGGCGCGTCCCAGGCCAAAGTGGCCGATCAGCTCAGCAAGACGCTGGCAAGCGTCATGCAGGAAGTCAGCGGCAAATCGAAGGTCAAGGCCAGCAGCGGCAACTTTCGTGTGTGGCCCATGAATAATGATCACGGCAAAATCAGCAGTTGGCATGGCCGGGGTGAAATATATCTGGAATCCACCGATCTGGCCGCCGCATCAGAACTGGCCGCCAAGGTAAGCGATCGCATGCCGATTGCCAATCTGGCATTTTCCGTGTCAGCGCAAGCCCGCGCCAAGCAGGAGCAGGCCTTGCTGGCACAGGCGGCGCAGGCCTTCCGCGAGCGTGCAAAAGCCTTGACCGAGGCCTTTGGCTTTGCTTCGTATACCGTGCGCAATGTCGATCTGAGCGGGGGCGGGGCGCATTACGCGCCTGCGCCTCGCATGATGGCCATGGCGGCCGACAAGGCTGCGGTCCCGCTTGAAGGCGGAACCGAGATGGTCACGGTTTCGGTGCGCGGTTCGATTTTTTTGCACTCAGCACAAAAATGATCGCGCCTGCGATGATCATGGGTATCGATAACAGTTGGCCCATCGACAGACCCTCGAACAGCAGGCCCAGGAAATAATCGGGTGCCCGGGTAAATTCCACCAGAAAGCGGAATGTGCCATAGCCCATCAGGAAAACAGCGCTGATCTGGCCGGCCGGCCTGGGTTTGCGGGCAAACCACCATACCAGGGCAAATAAGGCGAATCCCTCCAGGCCCATTTCGTAGAGTTGCGAGGGGTGGCGGGGGATGCCGTCATGGGTCTGCGGGAAAATCATGCCCCAGGGCATCGTTGTCGGGCGGCCCCATAATTCGCCGTTAATGAAATTTCCCAGTCGACCCGCGGCCAGGCCCAATGGGATCAGCGGCGCGACGAAGTCTCCGATTTCCAGCAGGGTCTTGTTTTTTTTGCGTGCAAATAAAAACAGCACCAATATCACGCCGAGCAAGCCGCCGTGAAACGACATGCCGCCCTGCCATAGATAGAAAATTTCCAGCGGATGGGCAAAATACTCGGATGGCTGGTAGAACAGTACATAGCCGAGACGCCCGCCTATGACTACCCCGAGTACGCTGTAGAAAATAATGTCTTCGAGGTCGCCCACGCTCAGGTCGGTTTTACCGTGATTGATGCGCCATCGCCCCAGTACCCAGGTCAGGCCGAATCCGAGCAGGTACATGAGTCCGTACCAGTGCACGGCGAGAGGGCCGATTTGCAGGGCAATAGGGTCGAACTGGGGATAATGGAGCATGGGCAAGCTTTCTTGGTTAGGATTAAATATCGTCGATAATACCCCGAGATGAAGCTTGGAAAGATGTAGTGCGAAAATCTTGTTTTATGTTTTTTCGTCGGGCTGGAATAGGATCTATGAATTTAAAGTTTTTTGGTGCATGGCTGGGCCTTGCAAGTCTTTTTTGTGCACTGCCGGCTACCGCGCAAACGACGGGGCTGGATCTGGCCCGGGCCAGTAATTGCCTGTCCTGCCATCAGGTGGACGGAAGGCGGGTCGGCCCGTCCTTTACCTTGGTGGCGCGGCGTTTTGCGGGACAGGCGGGGGCCGTGGACTATCTGGCTTCGACCATACGCAGCGGCGGCCGGGGGCGGTGGGGGGCTGTGCCCATGCCGGCACAGCCGCAGGTCAGTCCGGAGCAGGCCAAGGCGATTGCCGAATGGATATTGACGCTCGATCAGGCGCCGGCACGCAAGCCCTGAGCGCGGCGGAATTGCTGGCGGTTGCCTTCTCCGGTTATTCGACCGTTTTCAGGACGCCGCGACGCATCTGGTCAAGTTCGATCGATTCGAACAAGGCTTTGAAATTGCCTTCGCCGAACCCATCATTGCCTTTGCGCTGAATAATCTCGAAAAAGATGGGGCCGATTTGGTTTTCGGTGAAAATCTGCAGCAATAGGCCTCCACCCGGAGCACCATCCAGCAAGATCCGGTTTTTTTTCAGGCGCTCGACATTTTCTCCGTGTTCGGGCAAGCGGCGGTCAAGCAGTTCGTAATAGGTGTCGGGCGTACTTAGAAATTGCAGGCCCGATGCCCTTAGTTGTTCGACAGTGCTGTATATATCGGTGCTGGCCAGGGCGATATGCTGTATGCCTTCCCCGTGGTACAGATCGAGGTATTCCTGGATCTGGCCTTTTTCTTCGGTGCCTTCTTCGTTGATGGGAATGCGGATGTTGCCGCAAGGCGATGTCATCGCTTTGGATTTCACGCCGGTGATTTTGCCTTCGATGTCGAAATATCGGACTTCGCGGAAATTGAACAGGCGCTCGTAAAACTCGGCCCATTCGTCCATGCGCCCTTTGTGAACGTTGTGTGTCAGGTGATCGACGAGCGCCAGTCCAGCGCCCTTGTGGCTGACGTCGGCCTGGGCGGTAGAGGCGTCTATGGGTTCAAAATCGACGTCGTAAATGCTGATGTCGCCGATTCCGCCATGCCCTTTTTTGCCGTGCCAGCGATCGACCAGATAGATAAGCGAATCGCCTATACCCTTGATGGCTGGGATGTTGAGTTCCATGGGGCCGCTGCGCGAGTCAAAGCCCCAGGCTCCCAGTTCAAGCGCGCGTTTGTAGGCTTTGGCGGCATCGTCCACGCGAAATGCTATGGCGCAAATGGAGGGGCCGTGCAGCCTGGCGAAGCGCTGGGCAAAGGAGTCGGGCTCGGCATTGATGAGAAAGTTGGCATCGCCCTGGCGATAGAGCGTTACGTTTTTATTGCGATGACGGGCGATGGCTTTGAAGCCCAGCGTTTCGAATACCTTGCCCATGGCCACCGGGTCGGGGGCCGCATATTCAATGAATTCAAATCCCGCTGTGCCCATAGGGTTGTCCCAGGGCTGAAAACCGGTGTTCATGTCTGCGCTCCAAATAGTGTTGATTGAAATGGGCCGGGTTGTTCCAGGCGGTGAGCCTGGTTGAGATGCCTGCCTGGTCAAGATTGACGAGTGGTGTTGCGATACCCTCGGCCAAGTGGAGATTTTAAGAAAAAACCCGGAGCAGACGATTGCAAAAATGGCTTGAATATTGGCTTATTAAGCAATTTAATGTCGTAATAATATGTTTTTAGGGTTAGATATGGCTCAAAATTCTTTAGACAGGACAGACAGGCAAATTTTGATGGAATTGCAGCGCAATGGGCGGCTGAGTAACCAGGATCTGGCCGACCGCGTGGCCCTGTCCCCCAGCCCGTGCTTGAGAAGGGTGCGGCGTCTGGAGGAGGAGGGCTATATTCGAAATTATGTGGCGCTGGTGAACGCGGAGAAGGTTGGGTTGGGTTTGCTGGCGTATGTGTCGGTGCGGCTGAATAAAACGGCGCGGGCCAGTCATGCTCCTATGTCCGATTTCGCGCGCGATGTGCAGCTGTGGCCGGAAGTGGTGGAGTGCTATGCCATGACCGGCGATATGGATTATTTGTTGCGCGTGCAGGTCGAGGATCTGACGCAATTCTCGAAATTCGCCATGGATAAGCTGATGCAGCACCCCGCCGTGGTCGATATGCGTTCAAGTTTTACGTTGCAGCGTATTAAGGAAACTACCGAAATTGCTGTGTAGCCGGAGTGGTTTGTGGGCGGCCTTTGTGAACTGGCTTTAACTGGCTCTAA